>JBFWRA010000753.1:0-3490 GCA_050249155.1 Isosphaeraceae bacterium
ACACCGGTCCGGTACATGAGGCGATGGAAAAACAAGAGGGGACCTCGCCCAGAGGTCCCCTCTTGATCGTCGCTCGGGCTCGTTTCCAGCTCCGGCGGCAGGACTCGAACCTGCGGCCCGGTGATTAACAGTCACCTGCTCTACCAACTGAGCTACGCCGGAATCGCCTCTGGATGAAGGCCTGGAATCCTAGTCGACCCGTCGGGGGGTGTCAACCGAATCGCCGTCGTCGTTGATCGTGGAACTCGTTGCCCCGATTACACTTGGCACCTGTTGTTCCGCGCGGGTGAGGATGCGTCCGATCGCCGGTCGGATGTCGTGGGCTCGGCCCCACACCTCGACGAATCTGATTCCCGCTCGAAGCGCGTCGCCTCCGCCGTGCAAGGACGCCAAGATCGGCCCGTCCTGGGCCATTCCTCGGTCGAAGCGATGCGGGCCCACCAGCACCGCGAACGGGACATCGTCGCGACGAAACACCGAGAAGTCGGGGGCCCAGCCTCCGAGGGGAGCGGAGCGCACCTCGATTCGGCCGAGATGAAGCAGAACCGCGAGCCGGCGCAGGTTCGCGGCCATCCTGCCCCGATGCAGCACCGCGTGCGCTTCGGCGTCGAGCGATGCGGCACTCACCTCCGAGAGCACCAATCGGATACGTCCCATCTGCGCGAGCTCCCGCTCGCTCAGATCGAGCGTCGACAGCCGGAGATGCGTGAGCGCGACGTCGAGCGCGGTCGCGCGGCGTGCCAACTGCCCGAACAGATCGCGGAAGCCCGGTCGACTCCGCTCGTCGAGAAGGCGGAGGGGGACTTCGAGAAGGGGCGCCGTGTCCGCCGTCGGGGGGCCGTCCATGGGAGCAAGATCGGACGGGCCCCCGGGCGCGGGGATGCCGCGCGGGGACGATCGAGCTACCGCGTCAGGATCGCGTACGCCGCCGCGGCCGACGTGATGAGCGAAAGGAGGCCGGCGTAAAACGAGATGTCGTCGCGAAAACGGCTGCGAGGGCGCGGCGGAATGTAGATCCAATCACCCGACTGGACGCGCATCTCGAGCGGGCGTGGGTCCGCCGTCTCCGGACGGAGGTTCATGATGATCGTTCGCCCTTCGCGGACCAGCCGCACGTGCTCGAGATCCGCAGGGGCATTGTTCGCGACCTGGAACTCCAGGCCGGTGCCCCCCGCTTGCGCGATCGCGTCGACGATGGTGGTGGTCGGGTCCAGGAGGTAGTGGCTCGGGGCTCCGACGATTCCCGTGATGTTGACTTTGAGCTTGACCGTGACGGTGATAACAGGGTCCTTGTAGTACGGACCGAACTTCTGCACGAGCTGCTCCCGAATCGCCTGCGCGTCCAGCCCCTGGACGTGGACCGTCCCGATGAAGGGGAAAAACACGTTTCCTTCCCGATCCACCAGGCGGGTCCCGGCGACGGATGCCAACGCCTCGCCACCCGCAGTGTAGAAGGTGGTCTCCACCTGGTCGCCCGGCTGGAGCCCGTATTCTGCTGTAGTTCGGGCCGTATTCTGGGCTCGCAGTGGGGAAACGAGCAGGCCGACGACAAGGGCGAACGCGAAGGATCGATTCATGGGGCCGCGGCTCCGAGGAGGTTGGGGCGCAATGTTATCCGAGTGGCGGGGGCCTGTCCAGAAAATCCGTCCACATAACATCGAGTCCATCTGTTTATTCGGTCTCCCCGAGCCTGCTCTCGTTCGTCGCCTCAGGGCGGGGCACAGGGCCGCGCGTCCCGTCAATCCGCCATCTCGCCGTGACTCGATCGATGCGCGAGAAATGCTTGACACCCATGGGGAAACAGATGCATTCTTGGCGAAACTTCTGATCAAGCCCCTTCATGCATTTCCAGCTTCGACGAAGCGAGCGCGCTCCCGAGCCCGTTCGCGGGTGCGGGGGTGCACGTCCGGCGGGGACCGGTTCGAGTTTCGGTTTCCGCCGGGGCGACGACTCGAGCGAGAGGGGAAACGAGACGCTGGAAACGACTTGGACCCGACCTGCGGATAGCCCCGGGCCCAGGTGTACGCCATGGCGCTCTTCGTTCCCTTTTCTGGTTCGCTGATGCCCCCGGTCAAAGAGGGGTGGACGGTCGAACGCGCTGAAGAACTGCTTCGTTCGTTGACGGGCGTAGTGTCGGCGCGCGTGGTCACGGATTCCAAGGGAGAGGTGGAGGAGATCCACGTCCTCACCACGGATGCTGTCGGTGCGAAGCAGACGGTGAGAAACGTGGAGTCGGCCTTGTATGCGCACCTGGATCTCACGGTCGATCACCGTCGGATCTCCGTGGCGCAGACCAAGGAAGCGCCACGGCGAAACGGAGACGCGGCGCCCGCGAATGGATTCGGGAAGGAAGGGAGGATTCTCTTTCATCGCCATCTCGCCGAGCCGGAGCGGGCCCACCGAATTCGGTACCAGGTGGAGGTGGAGCTTCAGGGCCAGCGGTATACAGGCGACGCCAGCGGTGCCGATGTGCCACGCTCACGTCTGGACACGGTGGCCCATGCGACGCTCCGCGGCGTAGAGGCCGCAGTCGCGGCGGGACGAGGAGAGGAGCCGCCGGCTGTTTCCCTCGAGCTGGACGGGGTGAGGCTGGTGGAAGCGTTCGAGCGCACCTACGCGCTGGTCGCCGTGCATGCGATCGGCGCGCGCGGCATCATGCGTTTGTCGGGGGCCGCGCCAGTCGATGGCAACCCCGACCGCGCCGTCATCATGGCGACTCTCCAGGCTACGGATCGCTGGGTTCGAGGACGGTTGAGACGTAGATAGAGGCAAAACGGGCTGGATTAAGAACGCGGTTGGCGCAGTCAAACCGAGCCCTGCGGGGCTCAACCAAGGACTTACACGGAGGACCCCCTCGGTCTGCCAGAGCGAAGACGAGCGGATGAGCGGAGCACAGCGACTCACGTTGTCAGCGACGAGTCGACTCCACCCAAAAGGAGGTGAGAGATGTGTTCGCCCATCTGTTCGACGGGTTGATGAAGGTTCTATCGCTGCTGGGAAACGGTATTGCAGCGTGGTAGCCGGCAGGCCGGGGGGGGACTGCTTTTGAGGAAGCCCGCTCTTAATCTTTTTATCGGCGCGACGGTCGCTGCGGGATTTTCCGTAGCTCTGTTGCAGGATTGGCACGCTTTATCAGCGTTGCCAGGAGACCAGCTATTCAGTGTGGGAGTGCTGGTTCTTCTTGGTCTCTTCTCCGAGAGTCTTTGCCTTAGCCTTGAAGTAGGCAAGCATTCCGGAAGCACGTCCATCATCTTCATCCCAGTACTCGTTGGGCTCCTACTGTTCGGACCCGCCGCCGCATTGTTGATCATGGTTACGGCGGGAGTTACCGCAGAAGTCGCAATCCGCAGGAAGCCGCCCATAAGGGCTATTTTTAATGCTGGGCAGTGGGCACTTGCATCGGGTCTTGGAGGGCTGGCGTTTAGCGGGCTACGGGGGTCCACCCTCCTCACGCATGGCAGGGTATCAATTGATCTCTTGACGCCCTTTG
>JBFWRA010000754.1:0-3489 GCA_050249155.1 Isosphaeraceae bacterium
CGTTCCTTTTCGCCTTCGAGAATCCGGACGTGAACGTCGACGGTGTCGCCGATCTCGAACTTCGGCAACTTGGATTTCATGCTGGACTGTTCGACCAGCTCCATCAGCTTGTTCTGCATGGCTGGGGCCTTTCAGGAGGGCGCGTCGATCGCGCCTGGGGTTCGTGTGTTCGTGGGAACTTGGTCGGCTTAGCGGCGGCGGTCGCGTCGCCAGCGGGCGATCGCCGCGTGGTCGCCGCCGAGGAGGATTTCGGGGACCTCGCGCCCTCGAAAGACTCTGGGGCGCGTGTACTGGGGGTATTCCAGGCCGCCGTCGGGGCCGAACGACTCGTCCCGGGCGCTTTCGGAGTCGCCCAGGACGCCGGGGATCAGTCGCATCACGGCGTCGATCACGACCATCGCGGGCACTTCTCCGCCGGAGAGGACATAGTCGCCGATGGAGAGCGACTCGGGTCG
Organism: Isosphaeraceae bacterium; assembly: GCA_050249155.1. Classification (GTDB taxonomy): domain Bacteria; phylum Planctomycetota; class Planctomycetia; order Isosphaerales; family Isosphaeraceae; genus JBFWRA01. The sequence goes on from JBFWRA010000754.1 coordinate 456, forward strand.
TAGCGTCTCGACGATCCGCTCGTCGAACCCTTCGTAACGGCCGCAAAGCAGGACGAGCCTCGGTTCGGCCGCGAGTTCGACGACCTTCGCCTGGTCGAGCCGACGCCCCTGGGGCGAGAGCAGGATCAGGCGGCCTGGCGGTTCGACCAGCCGTTGGACCGACTCGACCGCGTCGACCACCGGGGGGGCCATCAGCACCATGCCGGGGCCGCCGCCGAAGGGGCGGTCGTCCACCTGCCTGTGCTTTCCCTGGGCCCAGTCGCGGAGGTCCCAGCGGTGGACCTCGACCAGCCCCTTTTCGATCGCTCGACGGAGGATGCTCTCGCCCAGGAACCCTTCGAAAAGGGGAGGAAAGAGCGTCAGGACGTCGAATCGGATCTTCGGTGCGGGCGAGGTGCTGGGGGTCATCGGCGGCTCGGCCCTGGCGGCTCCTGGGAAGTCGTCTGGCGGGCCGTCACGGGGTTTCGATTCAGGGAGCGGCCTGGGCCTCGGGGGTCGTCGGCGACGGGGCGGCGGATGGAGCCGGGGCCGGGGTTTCGGCGACGCGCCAATCTTCTCCAGGGGCGGGTTTCTTGATTCCCGCCTTGTTCAGCAGCGCCTGGACTTTCTCGCTGGGCTGCGCGCCGACGGAGAGCCAGTAGCGAATCCGGCTGGCGTCCAGGACGGTGCGGGCGTCCTTGTTGCGGACCATTGGATCGTAGTGGCCAAGTTCCTCGATCGCGCGTCCGTCGCGGGGGGTGCGGCTGTCCATGGCGCAGATTCGGAAGAACGGACGGTGACGTCGGCCGAACGATTTCATGCGAAGGCGGACCACTCTCGGACTCCTTGGTAAAAAGCGCTGGCTCGGACGCATGGCGAGTCAGTTCGGGGCCTCACCGGGTCGCGTCTCCTGAAGGAGCGCGTCCCGGTACACGTCGAGACGAGGCCGGTCCCGAGCCTTCGGCGGCCTCGCGCGGCTCCCTGGAAAACCTCGGCCATGGGCCGACGTTTCCCGGAGCGCTTCCCCTTGTCGAACGGCGAACGTGTTTTGCTGGGCGTATCGGTCAGGGTGGGGAGTCTCGGTGACTCAACCGGGGCGGGGATGGGTATCCGGCCCTCGTCCCTCCTTACCTTTATCCTTGTCTTTTTCCTCTCGACGGCGTCGGCGTTCCTCTTTCTCGCGTTCCTTGCGGGCCTTCTCACGTTCCTTGGGCGTGAGTCGCTTGCCGGTTCCTTGTTTGGGGGCCAGGAGTTTCGCGCCCGGGTTGAACGCGCCGGCGCGGCCCAGGCCGGTCATCGCCCGGATGCGGTCGAGCATGCTCATTTGAGACATCTGCTTGACCAGGGCCGCCATGGCGTCGAACTGTTTGACCAGGCCGGAGACGTCGGTCTCGTCGACTCCGGAGCCCGCGGCGATGCGACGGCGTCGAGAGCGGTCGATCTTCTGGGGGTTCTTACGCTCGTCAGGGGTCATGCTGTCGATGATCCCCTGGATGCGCTTCACCTCGCCGTCGGCGTCGATGCCCTCCAGGCCCGCGGCCATCTGGTTCATGCCGGGGATCTTGCCCATGAGCTCCTTGACGGAGCCCATCTTCTTCATCTGGACGATTTGCTGGCGGAAGTCGTTCAGGTCGAACTTCCCTTGCGCGAGCTTCTCTTGCTGGCGTTGGGCCTCTTCCTGGTCGACGAACTTCTGGGCGGCCTCGACCAGTCCGACGATATCCCCCATCCCGAGCATCTGGCCGACGAGTCGCTCGGGGTCGAATGGGGAGAGCTTGTCGAGCTTCTCGCCGACGCCGACGAATTTGATCGGAACCCCGGTCACCTTCTTGACCGAGAGGGCCGCGCCTCCTCGGGCGTCGCCGTCGAGCTTGGTCATGATGACGCCGTCGAGCTCGAGCGCCTTGTTGAAGGCGTCGGCGGAGTTCACGGCGTCCTGACCGGTCAAGGCGTCGCAGACGAAGTAAACCTGGTGCGGCCTGACTTTTTTCTCGATCTGCTGGAGCTCGGCCATGAGCTCCTCGTCAATGTGGAGCCGGCCCGCGGTGTCGAGGATGATCGTGTCGCGCCCCTGGCGATTGGCTTCGATCAGCGCGTCCTGACAGACCTTCACCGGGTTCGACGCCGGATCGCTATGGACGGGGACGCCGAGTTGCTGCCCGATGACCTTGAGCTGTTCGATGGCGGCGGGGCGCTGCAGGTCGGCGGCCACGAGCAGGGGTTTCCGCCCGTTCTCGGCGAGCATTCGGGCGAGCTTGCCGCAGGTGGTCGTCTTACCGGACCCTTGAAGGCCGCAAAGCATCAAAACGGTCGGGCCGGTCTTTTCAAACCGTACCGACGGGTCGACCGGACCCATCAGGTCGACCAGCTCGTCGTGGACGATCTTGACGAATTGCTGATCGGGACGGACGCTCTTGAGCAACTGCTGGCCCACGGCGCGTTCCGAGACCCGCGCCATGAAGTCCTGCGCCACCTTGTAGTTGACGTCGGCTTCGAGCAGGGCGGTTCGGACTTCGCGAAGCCCTTCCTGGATGTTGGCTTCCGTCAGCAGCCCGCGCGCGCGGAAACGGCCGAACGCGGTGGACAGGCGCTTCTGAAGGTCGTCGAACATGGGCCGTGGGTCTCGCTTCCTTCACCGGGAGTGAACCGATCACTTTACCGCCTGTCCGGCTTCGCCGCAACGTCTCCCGAGGGCGAATCTTCGGCCTTTCGCGTTTGCGGAAGCCGCTGGCTTCGCTTAGACTTGTCACTGAGTCATCACTGAGGGCGTCGGGCGAATGGCCTTCCGCCGCGCCCCTCGGGCCCTGACCTTCCTTTCGGACCCGCATCCGATCATGAACCCAGCCGACGACAAGCCCTCCGCCTCGGTGAGCGAGACGCTCCACTGGGGGCCTGGTGGAGTCGAACGCGACCTCACCGGCACGACGCTCGGCGATTTCCAGGTTCAGCGTCTGCTGGGTCGTGGAGGCATGGGAGAGGTCTACCTGGCGATTCAAACCAGCCTGAATCGGCCCGTCGCGCTGAAGGTGCTGCGCCCCGAGCTGCTGGCCAGGCC
>JBFWRA010000755.1:0-3480 GCA_050249155.1 Isosphaeraceae bacterium
AATTACACGGTCGCCCTGTACGACGAAATGCTCCAGAGGATCGCCGAGACCGTCCCCGACGCGGCGGTTTCCAGTGACTTCATCGTGGGTTTCTGCGGGGAGACCGAGGCGTCCTTCGAAAAGTCGATGCGCCTGGTCGAGCGCGCTCGGTTCAAGAATAGTTTTATTTTCAAGTACAGCCCCAGGTCGGGGACGAAGGCGGACGTCCTGTACAATGACGACGTGCCCGAGGACGTCAAGAAGCGTCGAAACAACGACCTTCTCGCGCTTCAGACACGCATCGGCTTTGAAGATCAACGCCAGTTGATTGGTCGCTCGTTCGAGGTGCTCGTGGAAGGGCCGAGCAAGGCCGAGGTCAAGCGGGAGTCCGGATCGTTCGGAGGTTCGATCGGGCAATTGACAGGGCGGACGACCTGCGACCGAATCATGGTCTTCGACGGTCCGGATCGACTCACGGGACAGTTGATCTCGGTGGTCGTGGAAGACGCCAGCGCGGTGACGCTCTTCGGACGGGTTCAAACCTCCGAGGTGGTCGGCGTCGTCGGCTAAGGGCCCGTCGAGTTCCGACCCTGGGAGGGTCCATGGCCGCGGTCAAGGGAGGTCGAATGACAAGCCCGCTCAGCGATCGAGTCGGTCGTTGGGTCAAGGAGGTGGGCATCGACCCGGGGCTCGCTCCACCCAAATCCGCGTTGATTCAGGCGTTTCGAGGAGCCCCCGACCCGTGCCGCCCGGGGGCCGACCCTCGCCAGATCGACGACTGGGAAGAGCGGCACGGATTCGCGTTGCCCAGGGCGCTGCGAGTCTGGTTATCCCTGTCGAACGGATTCTATCGCAACGGTCCGTTAATTCATCCGCTCTCCGCGATTGGCCCGATGGTGCCCTTCGCGAGAGTTCCAGGGCTCTTCGTCCAGCCGGAGAGTTGGTTCGAACTCGGCAATCCCAACGTGGAAACCGTCTGTATCGACCTGGGTTACCAGTGGCCCGAGGGTGGTCGACCGATCTTCACCTCGGGGGATGACGCCTCGGGAAGCGGACCACGGATCATCGCGCCAAGTTTCGAAAGTTGGTTCCTCGAACTCCTTCATTCGAGCGGCCGGGAGTTTTGGTTCGAAGGAACCTTTCGAGACCTCGGTCATCCGTGGATCGCACATCGGCGGCACACCCCCACACCCGCCCTCCCGCCACGACTCGTTCCCTATTTGAAAGAGGCCGCCGCGCTCATGGGACCAGGAGTCGACGACCACGCGATGGCGGCGACGCTGGGGCTCTCCCGAGGGGAAGTCGAAATTCTCCTGCGCCATCTTCAACACGACCTCGACCCAACACGTTGACGCGGATCTCCGGTCCTCGTGATCCACACCCAAACGACGCCGCGGAAGAATGCCCGCCTCGGCCTCCGTACCCGCCGACTGGTTTCGCACCCTCTTGCAAGACGCTGAGGCGACTCGGCTCTGGCTTGGCGGGCTCGGTGTGCGCGACCCGGATCGCGGTTTTCGTGATCTCCGCGACCTGGCGGAACGCGTCGGCCGTTCCGACCTGATGCCCCGGCTCGCCGCCCAGTTCCAGACGTTGCTCCCACGATGCCCCGACGCGGGCATGGCGATCGCCAACCTCGACCGATTCCTTGAGGCCGACCCCGAACCGGCCGCGGTGCTGGAACGACTGGCGGAGAACGTCAGGACGACCGACGTCCTCCTCCAGATTTTCAGTACAAGTCAGCATTTGAGTGATATGCTGATTCGCGATTCATCGCTTCTCGAGTGGTTGAGATCGGGCCCGGAACGACGCGACCCGACCGCGTTGCTCACAGACCTTTGGGAAGCCCTCCAAGTCACCAGGACCGATGACCAGAGACGGTTGACGCTGCGTCGATTCCGTCAGCGTGAGCTGCTGCGAATCGGATACGACGACATCGTCCGAGGGCTTCCCCTGGAAGTGATCACTCTGGACCTCTCGGTCCTGGCGGACGTCTGCGTCGAGGTCGCCACGAGAATCGCCCGAGCCCGAGCCGAGGAGAAACATGGAATTCCCAACGGCCGAGGGAACGAACCGGCGCGCTTCGTGGTCCTCGCGCTGGGCAAGCTAGGCGGCCAGGAGCTGAATTATTCCTCAGATATCGACCTGATGTTTCTTCACGACGTCGACGGTCAGACCACCGGACCCAGGCCCATCTCGAACGCCGAGTTCTTCGCGAAGATGGGGGGAGACCTCGTCCGGATGCTCGCCGATCACACGTCCATGGGCGTCGCATACCGGGTCGACATGAGGCTGAGACCCGAGGGGGGACAGGGCGCGCTCACCCGATCGCTCTCCTCGGCGCTCGGCTACTACGAGAATTCGGGCCGGACCTGGGAACGTCAGATGCTCATCAAGTGCCGCCCGATCGCCGGAGACCTCGCCCTGGGAAGGACGTTCCTCGACGCGATCGCGCCGTTCGTCTATCGACGCTACCTGAGCGCCGCGGAGATCGGCGAGATCCGCGCGATGAAGCGTCGGATCGAGCAGCGCACACTCTCGGCGGGGACGTCCGAAGTCGAGGTCAAGACAGGGCACGGCGGGATCCGCGACGTGGAATTCGTGGTCCAGTTCCTTCAACTTCTTCACGGCGGACAGTACCCCCAGGTTCGTCACCCCAACACCTTGACCGCGATCAGTCGACTGGAGAGCGTCGGGTGCCTCACTCCCGAGGAACGCGCGGTCATGGATGACACGTATCGCTTCCTCCGTCGCGTGGAGCACCGGCTCCAGATCATGTTCGATCGACAAACCCACGAGATGCCCCGCGACCTCGAGGAACGTCGCGTCCTCGCCGTTCGCGCGGGCTATCCCGCCGCCAGCGCCTGGGAGGATCGCACAGGACCGGCTCAACGCTTTCTCGCCGATTACCGCGCCAAGACCGATTGGAATCGCCGCATTCTCAATCATTTGCTTCATGACGCATTCCGAGACGACCTCGAAGCCGACCCCGACCCGGTCGTCGACCTGGTGCTCGACCCCGAGCCAGCGCCCGAATTGATCCAGGCCGCGCTCGGGCGCTACCCGTTTCGTGATCCGACGACCGCCTATCAGAATCTCATGACGCTCGCGAGAGAGAACATTCCCTTCCTCTCCGATGCCCGTTGCCGACATTTCCTCGCCGCGATCGCCCCCGCGCTGTTGCAGGCCGTCGGCAGGACGCCCGATCCGGACATGGCCCTGACCAACCTGGAGAAAGTCTCGGCGTCGCTCGGCGCCAAGGCGGTCCTCTGGGAGCTATTCAGCGTCAATCCGCCGAGTCTCCGACTTTACGTCGAGCTTTGCGCGACGAGCCAATTCCTCTCGGAGATCCTCATCAACAATCCGGGCATGATCGATGAACTCATCGATTCCCTGGTGGTCGACCGCGCTCAGCCAGCCTCGGCGATCAAGGCCGAGCTCTCCGAGCTTTGCAAGGGGGCGGAAGACCTCTCTCCCATCTTGCTGAGCTTTCGAAACAAGGAA
>JBFWRA010000756.1:0-3471 GCA_050249155.1 Isosphaeraceae bacterium
CGAGGGGCGTCGAGCCGTGAACCAACATTCAGTCTAACATAGTCGAGCGACCGACCGCTCTGGTGTCTGGGCCCCGGCCGCCATCGCCGTCACTACGGCCGACACAGGGCGCAAACTCCCTCGCGGGGTTGATCCCTGTGATCGACGAGAACGGTCCTGTCGTCGCGAGAATCCTCGACCCGAGCGACGTCCATCGGGCATGACGACGGCGTACCAGACGGGACCAGGGAAAGGGCTCTCCAACGTCGACGCCAGTGCGACTCAGACGCCGACCAGCTCCGTCTCCTTCGGCGAACCGACCGACGCGTCGTCCGGTTCCTCGGAGCCGATCGCCGATTCGAGCCCCTGCACCAGGGCTCCCAGTTGAAGCGCGAGGATTCGGTCATCCGTGGAGTGACCTCGGAGCAAGGCGAGAAACGCCTCGGCCCCGATCAGAACGGCCTTGGGCTTGCTATGAATCGTCAGGACATACCGATTGTTAGGGTTTTCCAGCGATTCCAGGACCTTCGGCAGATCGCGGTGCAACTCACGGCTTCCAATGAAGCGGACGCGGGACTGAGGCATCAGCATCCTCGAGGCCAGGATCGGCCGACAGCAAGTTGGGAATTCTCCCGGGGAGACGGGAACGTGCCCCCGGATCTTGATAGGTAGACCCTAACTTACCCACCGATCCCTAGTACGTCAACTGCTCAAGAACTGTTGGAGATCGGGTTCTCGGAAATTTCACAATCGCGGCGCGCGTCGATCAGGGGGCGGGGTTTTCCGGGGTGGATTCCGGTTCGGTGGGCGGAGGTGGGAGATTCGGGAGATTGATGTGCTGAACCTCGGGATACATGCCGTAATCCCGGCGAATGGTCTCCACAAGGATTCGGGCCTCCTCGAGGTCACCCCGGGCCACGGCGATATACGCCTTCTCGGCGAGGCTCCGCACCTGCGACGTCCGCGACTTGATCACTTCCTCCAGCGCGTCGGACTGTGTTTTGGCGAACAGAAACCACTGACGGTCATCCTCGGACACCTCGGGCTTGAGGTCCGCGATGAAGGCGTTCCAAAGCTCGACCGCCTTGACGTCGTCGTGCCGCTTCTGGGCCACCTCGACCTCCGTCTTGCACACCATGATCCGACGCTCCGTCTCCGTGGCCGGGTTTTTGAACCGTTCCATGTTGCTGAACCGAGCCTCGGCGAGCCTCAGGAGAAGTTTGTCCCGCCACTCGCGCGTTTGGTCCTGGTAGGGATGATCGGGGTAATTCTGATCCAACGGATCAAGATAGTATTTGCGGGCGTATTCCCAATCCTCGCGGTCGGGGGACGCCATCAGCTTCTCGGCGCTCTGAAAGAGGCTCTCCTGGGAAGGTTTCTTGAATCCAAAAAAGTAGATAAGCAAGGCGATGGACGCCGCGATCGCGACCAGTCCCGCGGTTCCCAGCCGGGCGCGCCACCGTTCACTCGCCGTGCGATTGTCGACCGGGGCGGATCGCCGTTTCTTGGGCTTTTTCTTGGGTGTGACGACGGCACCGCTCGCGCTGGAGCCGGAGCTGGTCCTGATCGGCCCGGTCCCAATGGTCGGGGCCAGGGGATCGGCCCCTTCGCTGGGCCAGACCATCGGGACGGTCTGTCCCTTGCTCGCCTTCTCCAGGATCTCGTTGAGAACCTCGCCGACGGCCGCGGCGTCCCAGGGTCGGTCCGAGTGGTCCTTGGCCATCAGCTTGACGATCAGGTCGTCCAGCGCCCTGGGTATCTCCGCGAGCTTGTCGCTGGCCCTCGGGATCGGCGCGTTGATGTGGGCGTGCATCAGCACGATGTGGGAGTTGCCCTCGAACGGGAGGGAACCCGTCAGCATCTGATAGAGGACGATCCCCAGCGAGTACAGGTCGGTCTTGTGGCTGACGTCGGGAGTGCCCCGGATCTGTTCGGGAGCCATGTAGGCCGCCGTGCCCATGGTCCTGCCGGTGGCCGTCAGCGCGGTGGCGTCGAGATCCTTGGCGATGCCAAAGTCGGTCAGCTTGATCCGATCGTCCCTGGTCACCATCAGGTTCGACGGCTTGAGGTCGCGGTGGACCACGCCGTGCTCGTGCGCGTAGTGCAGCGCGTCGCAGATCTGCTTGCCCAGCGCGACGACCTCTTTCCAGGGGAGCTCTCCGCGCTTCTTGAGCACCTCCTCCAGCGTGGCGCCCTCGATCAACTCCATCGCGATGTAGGGCGAGCCCTTGGACTTCCCCACCGCGAGGATGCGCACGATGTTGGAGTGTCGAAGCTGCTGGAGGATCTCCGCCTCCCGCTTGAATCGCTCGAACGCCTTGCCTCCACGCTGGGCGGTTTCCGAACTGATGACCTTCAGCGCGGCGAGCTTGCCGGTCTGCTCGTGGACGGCCTTGTAGACCACGCCCATGGCCCCGACCCCGAGCGTGCCGATGATTCTGTAAGACCCAAGCTTCTCGAGGTCCATCGTCCCGCGCCTCCCCGAACCGCCCCGGCGGTCCGCCTCGTCACCAACTCCGGATAATAACCTTATCAGAGATGGTGGGTTAGGTTCAACTGCCCCGGAACGGCGTTCGATGCCTCGTCGGTCGTCGAGCGCGGCCACGGACAGAGTGGCGATCCCGCGCCACGCCCGACCAGAACGTCGAACCCCGGGAGTCGATCAAATTTATTGAAACATGAAGATTCTTTCAGACTCGGTCTCTGGTCGTGTCCTGGGATCATTGAACGGCCTCCCCGGGAGCCCCGAAGGAGTTTGAAGACCATGCTCCCGAGGCATCCTCTCAATGATCCCTGGACACAATCCCGCCTTCGCGGAAGATCGGTCCTCGCCGCCTCATTTAGTTTATCAATTATTATGTAATCATCATTATAATGAACAGACGCGCGGACGAGGTCTTGAGTGATTCGAGATTGGCGGCGCTGGCCGTCACCTTCCGAAGAGCGCTCGACTGACGAGCCGATCTCCACTGTTCGAAGAACGCCAACGATGGCGATCCGGATCATCCGCGAGCCGGGACAATCCCACTCAGCGGACAGGAGCCGGGCCGCGATTCCGCGCGCAAGATCATGCAAGATAGAGAGTTGAATCAAGTCTTCGTCGGCTCAAGCGACGATTCTCGGAAGAATTATCTAAAACCAACACGTTTGAGTCCCCCAGATTACATACGACGGAATATCAGAGAGCTAAAATCGACGCGACCATTCGCGAGACGCTCGCCCTCTTTGGGCCCGTCGTCTCAATAACTTGCGCGACAAGGATATTTATGAATCGACATCTAAAATTTAGAGAATCCGGAAACTCCCTTCTCGACCGGCTTCCCTCCGAGGAGTACGAGCGACTGGAGCCCGCGCTTCAACAGGTCAAACTCGAGCTCAGGCAAGTCGTTCAGCAGTTCGAGTCCGACATTGACCACGTGTACTTTCCCACGACGGCGCTGGTGTCACTGCTGACGGTGCTGGAGGAAGATGACCCGGTCGAGTCGTGCACGG
>JBFWRA010000757.1:0-3469 GCA_050249155.1 Isosphaeraceae bacterium
GCTGGCTCAGGTCCTCGCCGCGGAAGTACGTGGCGGTCAGGCCACGCCCTGGTTCCCCGGAATCCAGCGCGGACTGGGGAATCACCTCCCTGGGCAGGGTCGGGGACGACCACGAGAGGGTGCACGAGGCGGGCCCGCCGGTCTGGACGTATTCCAACGTGATCCGATACTCGATCCCCTTCTGAAGCGAGATCGTGCCGGAACGCTCGCCAGGGGAACCCGACCAGTCGACGAGCGCCTGTCCGTCGACCAGGAGCCTGGCCCCCTCGTCGGCGTTGACGTGGAAGGTGAACGGCCCGGTGCTGGGGGCCATGACCTGACCAGACCACCTCACGCTGAAGGATTCGCGCGTGAGGCCGGCGTCGGGCGCGGCGTCGACCCAATTGAAGTCGATTTGGGACTCGACCCGAGAGACGACCGGCCTGGTGAGGTCGCTTCCGAGGAAGTAGGTGGCGGTCAGCCCGTCACCCGCGAGCAACTGCCGGGCCTCCAGCCCCTCCATCGCCGGACGCTTCGCGGTCGAGGATCGTCGCGAAGGTTCATGAACGGCGGGGCGTCGCGGCGCGCTTGATCGACGAGAGGGTGTCGCGGGCATCGTGGTCTCGGGGGGCGGAAACCTCGTCCAGGGTGGGGAACGAACCACCCTGAGAGGTTAACGAGCGCCGAACCCTCCCCGGACTTGGCCTTTCCTCGACGTCTCCGAGACCCGACAGCCATGTCGCTCGTACGCGACACTCCTCGCGATCACCTGACGAATTTCAAGGACGATCGGCGCGACGGCGGGGCCTCTCCGTGTACACAACCAGCCCGATAACGCCGCAGCCCAAGAGGACGATGCTCGATGGTTCCGGCACCGCGCTCGGCCCGGTGATCCGTACGAGGAGCGACCCCGCGTTATCATTGAAGATGTCGTCGTTTATGCCCAACTGGAGGCGAGACGCCCCTAAGGGAACGGTCACGGAACGGAGGTTGCCGACCTTGAAAGGCGTCCCGACGATCCCCCCCAAATCATCCGCGAAAGTCCCGACCAACTCACTGAGGTGAACTGGGTACTCCGAGTGGCTGATGAAATAGCTTGGCGCGACCTGGCCGCTTGACCCGGGCATGTCGTTGAAGACGACGGCGGGGTTCCCGTTGGCATCGACGAAGGGGTGGAAGCCGGGGCCGGCGCTTGTCGTACCGCCAAGGTACTGGATAGTGAAAACGCCACCCGGAGTGAAGCTGAACCCGTTCGCGCCGCTTACGACGACTGGCGCGAGTTCGTCATGGACTCCGTACTGGAACGCCGTGTTCAGGCCACCGTTGGTATACGACCAAGGCCCGGCACGGCCGTCGATCGTGACGTCGATGAAATCCGCGGAGGCAGTGCTCGACAGGCCGACACACAACGCGAAAGCCAACAGCGTGCCGAATCGCTCGATCCTTCGTCGATAGGTCATCGTCCCCTCACAGAGCGGCAAGAAACCCGCGACATAATGTCTCGCGAACGTCGCGAGACTGATCGCCTAGATCGCGTTATGAACATTTAGCCAGTTTGCAGGGTAGGATAGGGTATGATCACTCACCAACCCTACCCCGCGAAATCTCCGAGACGTCGGTCGCGCTGGCACTGACGGATGACGACGCCAGGATGAGGACGGCCAGGAGTGGCGGGATGGACCACGGTCGGAATCAGATCGCATCCGGTCGCTCCTTGAAGAGAGGGCACGGCGGTATCCTGTCCACTCACTTGAACCCCTTGCCGCTGGGGCCCTTGAAAAGGCGAGGATTCCTCAGGTAGGAGTCGAACGCCTTGAGGAACGGGCCAGGAGGTCCCAACTCCGAGTCGCTCATCCCCCTCATCCCGTCGCGAACGGCCTTGACGCCCTGACCGCCGGCGGCTTGCCTCAGCGTGTGGAACGTCGCGTCGCAAAGCGTGCCAAGGCGTTGAACCTCGGGAAGCAATCGACGGCGGTCGGTCGCCCTGGGTCCCTTGCCGAAAGCCTCCGCCTCGATCAACGTCATCTCGTCGAGGGCCCGCTCGTTGGCCCTCAGCTCCTCGATGTAGTGGTCCAGTTCCGCGAGCCGTTGCCGGGCCATCAGCAATTCGTCGTGAACCTCGCGCTGAAGGTTGTTGCCCCGGTTTCGCGAGGGCAGGCTGTCGACCCGGATCCTCAATTGCCGGACGTACGAATCCTGGTTGGCGCGCACCCTCTGGGAGTTGAGCAACTCCACATGAATCGCGGTCCGGCGCAGGTAGACCTCGTAGACCGGCTGGAACTCGGCGTAGGCTGATCGGGCCTCGCGGATCGCCTCGGAGAGGTCGGCCGCGACGGCGGCGAACGGGGACGCCACGCCCGCCAGGAGGGACAGGAAGAAGGCCGATCGGACGCGGGAGAAAGACCAGGACATCAGGTTCGCTCCTTGAATCGGGATTGCGGAGGGACGTCCGCGGAACACTCGGCGGAGGCCGCCGGCCACAGGCGGGGGGAACCCGTGGCGTCGGCGTGGGAGTCGGCGTCGCCACTCGGGACGACGGAGTCGGGGCGTCCTCGCGCCGGTTTTTCAACAAGGGTTTCCGAGCGGTCGGGAACGGGTCCAAAGGGGGCGGGGCTCCCGTCAGGCGATCACGCCGACGTACAGACCGCCGCGGTGGCCGTCGCCGTCGCCGTCCAGGGCGACCCCAAGACCGCTGGCAAGCGCCAGGCCGTCGACGGTCAGCCGCAACGCCATGCCCGCGGGAAGGCCCCCGGCGACCGTCAGGGCGACGGTCCTGGAGGGACCGTCGTAGCGGGCCCCTGTGATCGTGAAGACGACGTCGTCGGCCGTGCCGAAGACCCCGTCGGCCCCCGCGCCGATGAGTTGATACGCGCCGATCGATCCAACCGAGGTCGGGCTCATCGGCTGGGTGAAGCCGATCGAGACCGTCCCCCTGATCCGGTCGGCCTTGACCCCGCCAATCGTGGGAATCGGCCCTGGCAAGACCTGGCCGGAGGGGGCCCGGGTCGGTCTGGTGACGCCACCGCCGCCCCCGCCGCCTCGGATCGGCGTTGGACGAGGCAAGGGCCGGCCGACGATCGGCCGTCCTCCGCCCGTACCCGTGGCGGTCGGCCCTTTCGGGGGAGCCGCGGGGGGAGGAGTCAGGTTGACGGGGTTTGAGCCGGGCGGGTTGGCGGGCGGCAAGGGCGCGCCCGGGGGCCTCGGCACGAACACCGGTTTGCCGATCGGCACCGGGCTGACCGGCACGGGGCGATAGCCCATGTCGGGATAGGTGATCCCGCCGGGAGGCCCCCCAAAGCCGGGTGGCATCACGATGCCGGTCGGGGACGTACCCGTCGGGCCGACGGGAGGAGTGACTGGGAGATCGTCGGGGGGGTCGACCGGCGGATCTTGCGTGCCGACGGCCCCCCCGCCGCCCGCGGTGTCGTCGAGGCCGGGCCCCTGGATCTTGAGCCTGGCCAACGCGAACTGGCCCCCCTGGATCGCATGG
>JBFWRA010000758.1:0-3469 GCA_050249155.1 Isosphaeraceae bacterium
TAGCGGTCGAGAATCGCCTCGAGCTCCTCCCGCGTATGGCAGACGCAGGTCAGGTGGGAGACGGCGGTGAGGTTCGTCTCCTTTTGTATCCGAACGATCAGGTCGTGGGTTCGTTCCCGAGTCGAGCCCCCCGCGCCGTAGGTCACCGAGACGAAGGAAGGTTGCAAACCTTGCAATTCCGCGATGTTCGTGAAAAGGTCGTCCGACGCCTTGGCGGTCTTCGGCGGGAAGAACTCGAAGCTGAACGTCGTCGGATGGGATTCGAAGATTTCAAGTATGTGCATGGAGGAAGGATTCCAGGGACGAGGTATCCGTTCGCGTGGGGCCTTCGCGGGTCAGTCTAGGATAATCCCGAGTCATTCGACCTGGAAAGCCGATTCCCGGTGGACGTTGACTTTCTTGCCACACCCATCCTGGGACAGAGCTTCAGAAGCTCGCAGCTCTCGCATCGTGGAGCTCTCGCGATGCAGACTTTTCGACCGTGTTCAATCAACCGGTGGCTAAAATCAACCCATTCCCGGCGGGGAATCAACGAGACGAGGTCGCGCTCGATCACCTCGGGAGATTGACTGGACGTCAGTCCCAGCCGGAAGGCGAGTCGTTTGACGTGGGTGTCCACGACGACGCCCGAGGCGATCCCGAAGGCGTTGCCAAGCACCACGTTGGCCGTTTTTCGACCGACTCCGGGCAACGCGGTCAAGGCGTCCAGCGACTCGGGAACCTCGCCGCCGTGGCGGTTCACGAGCGTGGACGCCATGAGCCTGAGGTTCCTGGCCTTGGCCCGGAAGAAGCCGGTCGAGTGAATGATGGATTCGAGAACGTCGGGATCGGACGCGGCCAGGCTCGCGGGGTCGGGATACTTCGCGAAAAGCGTCGGGGTCACCAGGTTGACCCGGGCGTCGGTGCACTGGGCGGAGAGGATCGTGGCCACGAGCAATTGAAACGGGCTCTCGTGCCGCAGCGCGCACCTGGGTTCGGGATAGAGCGAAATCAGCGCGGAGACCACGTGACGCGCATGGCGCTTGAGGTCGGGCTGTCGAGGGGCGAGCGGGGGCATCGTGAAGTCTCTCGCGGATCAAGGCGACCGGGAGCGAATGATCGTAACCCCGCCGAAGGGGTTGTCAACTCGGCGTTCGACCGCACTTGTCGGCGGAGCCACCCTTCCTACAATACCCCGGCCACCATGCCCCGAAGGGCTGGTGGTGGCCGAGGCCCTCCAGGGCGTTCCTTGCATCCTTCAGGATCAAGGATTGCCGATCCGTGACGGTCAATCGGAAAACGATCGCCTCCTTCCCATAAGGGATCGTCGGCTGAACGCCAGACAGGCGCGGTCGTGAGCCCAACGCGGGTGAATCTCGATGGATGACGACCTGGACCTGCGACGATTCAACGACCAATGCCGTCTCTTTCCCTTGCCCGAGCTCGTCTTCTTCCCGCATAACGTATTGCCATTACACGTCTTCGAGCCGCGCTACCGTCAATTGACCGAGGACGCGCTCGCCGCCGACCAGTTCGTGACCATGGTCCGGTTGCGGCCTCCGACGCATGCCGGACCTGGCGGCCTCGGCAGCCCGCCCATCGACGAGGTCGCATGTCTCGGCCGCATCATTCAGCACGAGCGAACCGTCGACGGCCGCTTCTTCATGCTGTTGGTCGGTCGAAAACGAGTGCGACTCCTGCGTGAACGGCCCTCCGACAGACTCTACCGGATCGCCGACGCGGTCCTCCTCGAGGATGAATCACCCGACCAACCCGAGGAACCCCGACGCTCCGAATTGATTCGCCTGTTCCGCGCGGCGATCGAACGTCAAGGTCCGATCGACGAGGACCTCGCTGGGTTGCTCGAAAACGCCGTCCCGCTGGACGTGTTGACCGACGTCGTCGCCAACGCCCTGGGACTCCCCCCGGAGTTCAAGCAATCGCTGCTGGCCGAGCCCAGCGCGATTCGGCGCGCGGATTCACTCCTGACCGTCCTTCGCAAGCTGGCTGGCGCGGGAGACCCACCCTCACCTCGTGGACGAACGTTCCCTCCGCCTTTCAGCCTGAATTGAACCGAGACCACCCCACGGAGACTGGGGAGGGATCCATCACCTCGTCTCGCGTGACCCGACCACATGGTCGTCCTGGGTCGTCCTCGCCGAATCTCGCCACCCTGGACCGTCCGACCGGCCGAGAACCACCCCGCTCCCCGGCCGACCCTTCTTGATTTCCGACCCCGCTCCCCTTTACAATGTTGCCTGTGACGCAACGGAAAATCAAGGCAGCGTTTTAGTTAGCGACGCGACCGGCGTGTCTTCCACTTCGAGACTGGGACCATGATCAAGAGTGACTCGCCGGACGCGTACTGCTGCGGGAGCATGGACGACGTCCTCGACGCCGAGAACGAATCCGCCGAGGAGGTTCATCCCCGGGTGGACCTCGAACGCATCCGAAAGGCCGTTCGAGAGATCCTCTTCGCCGTCGGTGAGAACCCGGAACGGGAAGGTCTTCGGGATACACCCGACCGCGTCGCCCGGATGTACGCCGAGGTCTTTCAAGGGCTCCATCAAGACCCGAGAATCCATCTCGCGAAGCGTTTCACGCAAAAATATGATGAAATGCTGCTTGTGAAGGACATCCGTTTCGAGAGTTTCTGCGAGCACCATTTGCTGCCCTTCACCGGAGTGGCCCACGTGGCCTACCTTCCCGAGGGGAAGGTGATCGGGCTCTCGAAAATTCCGAGAGTTCTGGACGTCCTGGCCAGGCGTCCGCAAATGCAGGAGCGGCTCACCGAGGAACTTGCCGACCTGTTGATGACCGAACTGGACGCCAAGGGGGTGGCCGTGGTCGTCGAGGCGTCGCATAGCTGCATGACGATTCGTGGGGTTCACAAGGCGAACAGTTCCTTCGTGACCAGCGCGATGCGCGGGGTGTTCAAGGAGCGTCTGGCCACGCGATCGGAGGTCCTGTCCTTGATTTTCGGCGGTAGAGCGCGCGACTGACCGAACGACGCCCCCTCCACGGATTCGGCGATGACCTTTCCCATGCTGGCCGATTTCGCCGTCCGCCTCGGTTGCGGACTGGCCGCGCTCCTGTCGCTGACGTCCTGGCGGGCCGTCCCACTGGCGTTTTTTCGGACTCATTGCCTGATCATTCTGGGTCTCCTGGTCCTCGCCGTCCTGGACGCGTACCGCGTGGGGGTTCGCGGCCCGTTGTTGGTCGCGCTGATCGTTTCGGGCGTTCTCAGCTATCTGGCGGGGGTGGCCTGGGGACTGGGCGTACCCCGAGTCGCCCGACCGACGACCTGGCTCATCACCTCCGTCACAGTCGGAATCGTTTGCGCCGTCGACCCGGGGCTGACGACCAGGATTTCCGCGGGTTGGGCCGGAGCGGGAAGACTGGCCTCGGCCTTCTTGATGGGGTCGACGTTGACCGCGATGCTGCTGGGGCATCACTACTTGACCGCCCCGGCGATGTCGATCGAACCGTT
>JBFWRA010000759.1:0-3466 GCA_050249155.1 Isosphaeraceae bacterium
ACGTGCCCGCGGGAGGTTCGACCTTGATCCCTTCGATCTCGGCCAGCCCCGCCGACAAGCGTTCGACCTTGCGTTGAAAGCGAGCCATGTACTCGTCACGAGTCGGGGCGTCGCGTTCCAGCGCCGCCTGGGCGGCCCGCTGAACGAACGGGGGGCTGCACGACGCGGACGTGTTGATCAGTTTGCCGATGGCGTCCACGACGCGCGGATGCGCCACGGCGAACCCGATCCGCCAGCCGCTCATGCTATAGGACTTGCTGAAGGTGTAGGCCGCCAGGGCGTGGTCGAGCATTCCCGGCTGGGCGAGGATCGACTCGTGCTCGCCTCGCCAGACCATGTGACAGTAGGGCTCGTCGGAGAAGACCGAGACGTCGGTCCCGCGCACCACGTCGGCGATCGCCGCGAGGTCCTCCCGGGTCGCCACGCCTCCCGTGGGGTTGTGGGGTGAGTTGAGAAAGACCGCGCGCGGCTTCGGGTCGTTGGCGAGGAACTCCGCGACGTCCTCCGCTCGAGGACGAAAGCCGTTCTCGGGACGGAGCGGCTTCAGGACCGTCCGGGCCCCTCGCCTCTGAAGGTTCGGGACGTAGGTGGGAAACCGCGGGCTGAACACCAGAACGCCGTCGCCGGGGTCCAGCAACGCCTCGGCGAAATACTGCTCGAACGGCTTGGCCCCAGAGGCGACCACGACGTTCTCCGCGCTCACGTCCAGCCGGAACTCCTCGCGGACGAACCGGGCGGCCTCAGCTCGGAACTCGGGCAGGCCGAGGCTGGGGCAATAGCCGGTCTGGTTCGCCTCGATGGCGTCGAGCCCCGCCTGTTTGGCGTGCGGCGTGCTGGGAAACGGGCTGTCGCCGATCTCGAGTTCGACCACGTCCTTGCCCTGGGCCTTCAGCGCCCTCGCGACGGCCAGGACGGTGAAGGCCGACTCGGCCTTGAGATCGCTGGCCAGGGCGCTGAGGCGGGGCATGGACCGGACTCCAGGGGCGGCGCGACGGGGCCTTCCGACCGAGACGCTGGGGCACAGGTTACCGCGACGCGATCGCCTGGGCCAGAGGGCGGACGATCCTGGGAATCACGATCCTCCTTAAAACGTCCTCGCCAACCTCGCGCTGCTTGCGGAAGGATTCCAGGAACGAATTCTCCGGGCCCGTTCCCCAGTATTGCCGGACCGTGAAATAGAGACTGATCTGTTCGTCGGGAAACTCGCCGGTCCGAACGTGGTTGGCGGTGGTCCTGGTCTCGACGGTCAGCCGCGCCTGGAGCCGGCAAGGCGGGTCCAGGGCGAACGTGATCGACGGCTCGAAGTTCAGCACTCGTGCGCCTGGCAGTTCGCCGAACCCCTCGAACGCCGAGCCGACCCCCAGCGCCTCGGCCACCACGTCGTTATGGTTCCCCTCGTAGTTGAAGTCAAACCCATACATGACGTCGAGGGCCTCGCAGTCCAGCAAGCTGATCGTCAACAGATGAGGCGCAAGCTCCAGGACCATCTCATGTTGGCGATACGCTTCCTCGAGCGATTCCGGGTTGACGTGCCCGGTGCAGAGGCGTCGGGGTTCGATCGCGACCCAACGATACGACTCCGCGTCCGGGTCGCCTTCCAGCACGAGGTCCCCAGACTCCCTCGTATAAAAATTGTGGAGGTCCGGGAACGCCTTCCGCATCTGCTCGAAGAAGTGCAGGACCGTGTCCCTGTTCGTGGGAAGCTCCATCTCGGTATTCAGGTTGACGTTCACATAGAAGTCGTCGGAGTCGCCGCCGTATGGGTTCATTCCAGATCATCCTATCTCTCAACCATCACGTCGATTCCAGGTCGTACGAGCCTCATATTCTACACGATTCGAGAGCCTCGCGAAAACGCGAGGCCCTCGACTCGACGACCACGACGTCCATGCGCCGATTACCCCGAGGCGGGATTCAGGCCGGTTTCCCGGCGATGGCGCGGACGATCGCCTCACCCGCGTTTCCCGACCACGCGATTGGCGAGCCGCGCGGGCCTGGCTAACGCTCCGCCGGCCGAGTCCGCGCGGCGATGAACGACCCACGGACGCGGACCTTGTTCTTCTCGATGGCGGAGTTTGGCATCAGACAGGTCCGGACGCCGGGCCCTCGCGAGTAGTACTCGCGGTAAATCGCGTTCATGGGTTGGTAATCCTCCATATCGCGGAGGTAAACCCAGCCGGCGACGAGGTCCTCGGGTTTCAGTCCGGCCGCCTCGAGGACGGCGAAGTGGTTCCGCGCCATGCCGTGGACCTGGTCCTCCAGGCCGGTGGAGACGGCGGTCTCGCCGGGTTTGGCCCCCGTCAGTGCGGAAAGGTACAGGGTGTCGCCGGCCCAGACCGCGGGGCTGGCCGCCACGGACGCCTCGTCGGACGCGAGCGTTTGGTTCGCGGGGCGGACGACCTTGCGCGTGGCGAGGTTGGTCGTGGCGATGCAGGTGACCTCGACGTGGGAACCGCCGGGAATCCAGTCGACGAACACCGTCGCGCCGGCGGGTTCGTCGCCGGCCTGGAAGAACTCTCCGTGGACCTTCGCGGCGGTTTCGAGGTTCTCATATTGATCGAGGAAGACGTGACTCATGACGACGTGACGGAAGTCCAATCCCGCCTGTTTGAGGGTGGCCTCGACGTTCCTCATCGCCTGGCGGACCTGCTCCTCGAAGGTGGCGGGATGGCCGCCGTCGGGAAGCTGGTCCCCCTTGCCCGAGACGTAGAGCGTGTCCCCCGCGAGGATGCCAGGGCTAAACGGCAGGCCCGCGGGGGACGAGCCGATCGCCTTCCGCTGATCGAGGTCGGCGTAAGCGACGCAGGTGATCTCCAGCCGAGAATCGCCGGGCACCTGGGGAACGCCCAGCGTCGTCCGCGCGGGGGGAGAGTCCGGGAAATGCCTGGCGTAGTGCTTGTTGAACTCGGGAAACTGCGAATGGTCTTCGAGGTAGACGAACGACTTGACCACGTGGCGCAGGTCGAGCCCGGCCGTCGCGAGGGTCTTGCGGATCTCGTTGAGGCAGTTGTCGACCTTCTCGGACAGCGGCGCGTCGGGGCGGTAGTCCCCCTTGCCGGCGACGTAGAGCGTCTTTCCCACCATGACCCCTGGGGCGAAAAGGCCGCCGGGCCGTTTCCCGTCCGGAGTGGCGAACCGCTTGACGGGGGGCTGGCCAGGGGTTGATCGGGCGAACCCGAGGGCGACGACGGTCGCGAGGATGATCGAAGCGGCTCTGGTCATGACTCCCCTCTCCGGGATGTCTGGGGCGAATGGTGCTGGCGGAATCGGTTCCCACGACGCCGTCGCCGAGTGTAACAGGGCGATCCAGCCGGTTCCACGTTCGGCCGGGGCGCGTCTTGATGTGGGCTACCGGACAATGCAAGATGGCGTCGGTTGAAACCGCGGACGCGCAACACCCCGGCCCCGAGGGAAACCGCGATGACGCCGCAAGTCCTGTTCCTCCTCCTCGCCGCGACGTCCATCG
>JBFWRA010000760.1:0-3466 GCA_050249155.1 Isosphaeraceae bacterium
AGAATACTTCGACGGCAAGCTCCACCCGTTGTCGACCCCCGATTACCTGATGAGGTACGACGTGGAGGTCTCCGGGTTCCCCTCGTCGCACACCGGGCACCTCTGCCTGCTGCGACTGAAGGAGGACGACTACCCGAACACGACCCGGATCGAGGAATGGCCGAGCTGGGATTTGCCCGTGCTGCTCTGGGGCAAGTCGCAAGGGGGCGTCGTCGGGTTCTCACACTCGGGCTGGGGCCTGAAGACGACCGACATGAGCCTGCCGACATACGAGGTTCCTCCCTTTGACGGGATCGGAGCCAACGAGTACATCGTGGACGTGGTCCACGACGCGGTCGACTTCATCTCGACCGTGGACACGCCGGCCCCCTGGGAGCTGAATATCTGGTATCACACGTTGAACTGTGGATTCAAAACCAGGATCAGCGGCGAGACCGATTTTCCCTGCATCTACGGCGAGCGCGTGGGTCTGGGAAGAGTCTACGTGGCCCTGGAGGACGGCAAGCTGGACTTCGACCGCTGGTGCGAGGGATTGAAGCGCGGCCGTTCGTACGTCGGCGACGGTCGAAGCCACCTGGTCGACTTCAAGGTGGACGACGTGGCCGTCGGCCAGGGGGACAGCACCCGGGCGCTGGCGGCCCCCGGCTCGGTGCGCGTCACGACGAGGTTCGCGGCCTATCTCGATCCCGAGCCCACCCCCCTCGCCCTGGCGATCAAGGGACGGTCGCTGGACCAGAAGCCGTACTGGGACGTTGAACGCGCCCGGATCAAGGGCACCCGGACCGTTCCCGTCGAGGTGATCGTCAACGGTTACCCGGTGGCCTCGAAAGAGGTCGAGGCCGACGGCGCGTTCCGCGACCTGGAGTTCGACGTCAAGATCGAGCGGTCAAGCTGGGTGGCGTTGAGGGTTTACCCGTCGTCGCACACGAACCCCGTCTGGGTGACGGTGGGCGACCATCCCGTGAGAGCGTCGAAGCGATCGGCGGAGTGGTGCCTCAAGTCGGTCGACCAGTGCTGGTCGCAGAAATCCCGAGCGATCCGACCCTCGGAACGAGAGCGAGCCAGGGAGGCTTACGACGTGGCCCGCGCGGCTTACAGGAAGATCCTCGCGGAGACCGACGTGGATTGAGGCGGCCGATGGGTCCGCGCGAGGCGTCACCCCTCGTCGGTGGTGGTCGCCTCGTGCTCCCGAAGCTCCTCGATGGAAACGAATTCGAGCGTGGAGATATGCGTCGCTTCCACCACGACGGGGGGAGCGACCCCACCTTCCATGGCCTCCTTCCATCGCTTGACGCAGAGGCACCAGCGGTCCCCCGGCTTGAGACCGGGGAAGCCCCACTGGGGGACCGGGGTCGTGAGGTCGTTGCCGTGTTTTCGGGAGAATCTCAGGAACTCCTCGGTCATCACCGCGCAGACCAGGTGGAGGCCGACGTCTCCGGGGCCCGTGTTGCAACACCCGTCACGATAGTAACCCGTGGCGGGGTCCATGCCGCAGGGCTCCAGAGGCGTGCCGATCACGTTCTTCGCGCCTGGCATGAGAGAGTCTCGCGGAGAGGGTGGGTGAGTCGTGGGCCGGACGCTTCGCCCGATCGACTTCCTGAATAGCTGATCCCAGTGGCGTGGTCTGGGTCAAGCCCTCGCCACGCTGACGCGACCAATTCGACTCGACTCGCGAATCGGCCGTCGTCACACGAATTGATCGCGAATTCACCAGAGGCACGATGCGCCATGAATCTAATGAAGCCGGCCGCGTGGATCTCGGTCATCTTTCTGGGTATTCACCCGACGTCGAGGGCCGACGAGGCTCCCCAGGCCGACCTGGTCATTCGAAACGCCAAGGTCGTCACGGTGGACCGTGCTTTTCGACTGGCCAGCGCGGTCGCCGTTCGCGGAGACCGAATCCTCGCCGTGGGGACTGAGGACGAGGTCGCCCGACTCATCGGTCCCGCGACCCGATCCCTGGACGCCGGTGGCAAGACGCTGCTACCAGGGCTTTACGATAGCCACGTCCACCCTCTGGGCGCGTCCTCCAGCGAGAAGGACCATCCGATCCCGGCCTTTCGTTCGCTCGCCGACGTGACCGCGTACGTTCGGGAGCGAACCAAGGTGCTGCCCGCGGGTTCCTGGATCGTCGTCCGTTACGCGTTTCCCACCCGCCTCGAGGAGAGCCGGTTTCCCACGCGCGCCGAGCTTGACGCCATCGCCCCCGATCATCCCGTCCTGCACCAGGGAGGGCCGGCGGGCGTCGCCAACTCGAAAGCGCTGGCGATTTCCGGCGTGACGCGTGAGACCCCCGATCCACCCGCCGGAAGGATCGTCAAGGACCCGAACACCGGTGAGCCGACCGGAATGCTGCGCAACGCCTACTCGGTGCTGAAAGGGCTGCCCCGCGACGCGTATTCCGGTGACAGCGCCGAGGAGTCCTCGCTGGTCAAGGAGCTGTTTCGGCGCTACAACGCCCGGGGCTTGACGAGCGTGGCCGACCGATCGGCGAATCCGAACGCGTTGAAGATTTACCGCGAGCTGCGCGACAAGGGCGAACTGACCGTCCGGGTGAACGCGACACGTGTGTTGAGCCCTCCGACGGGGGGTGGTCGCGAGGCGATCGCCTCGGCGCTGAACGCGCTGGCCTCCTACGACGTCAAGGGTGAACCGAACGGCCCGACCGGCGTCGGCGACCACTGGGTCCGGATCGGTCCGTTGAAGGTCTTTTTGGACGGCGGGATGCTCAACGGGACCGCCTACATGCGCGAGCCCTGGGGAGTTGGCCCGGCCTATCAGATCACCGAGCCGGAGTATCGCGGCTTGATGTTCCTGGACCGCGAGGTTCTGGGCCAGGTCGCGGAGGAGGTCGCTCGTCGCGGCTGGCGGATGACCGCCCATTGCGCAGGCGAGGCCGGGATGGACGAACTGCTGACCGCCTATGAACGGGCGGATCGCGTCGTCGGCATTCGGGGGCGTCGCTGGCTCATCACCCACGCGAATTTCACCTCGGCGGACAACCTTCGTCGTTGCGCGGAGCTTGGGGTGGGCGCGGACCTTCAGCCCGCCTGGCTCTGGAAGGACACCCGGACCCTCAGCAAGGTGCTCGGTCCTCGACGCATGGCCTGGTTCCATCCCTACCGCGCCTGGCTCGACGCGGGCTTGATCATCGGCGGCGGCAGCGACCACATGATCCGGCTCGACGCGATCGAGGCGACCAATCCCTGGGACCCCTGGCTGGGGATCTGGGTCGCGGTGACCCGGGAGACCGAGGGGGCCGGCGTTCTGAACCCCGACCAGAGACTGAGCAGGGCCGAAGCCCTGCGTTTCTACACCATCGACAACGCCCGGCTTCATTTCGAGGAGGGGGACAAGGGCTCGATCGAACCCGGCAAACTCGCCGACATGATCCTGGTGGATCGCGACCCTCTCACGTGCCCGGAGAGCGACCTGCGCTCCACTCAGGTCGTCTGGACGATGGTGG
>JBFWRA010000761.1:0-3463 GCA_050249155.1 Isosphaeraceae bacterium
GCCGGCCCGGATCATCGCCAGCCAGGCGATCGCCCAGCCGATGCCCATCAGCCCGATGACCTGGAACGGCGCGCGCCAACTCCCCGGCCGGTCGGAGACCAGGGCCTGCACCACCAGCGGGGTCATCACGGCCCCGATCGCCGCGCCGCTCTGCAAGACGCTGTTTCCCAACGCCCGATCGCGCCGCGACAGCAGCCGTTGCGAGGCCGTCAACGCGCAGGGCCATTGGCCCGCCTCGAAGAAGCCCAGCGCGACCCGGCACGCCATGAGATCGTCGAAATCACGCGCCCAGCCCGTGGCGAGACCGGCCGCCGACCACGACAGGAGCACGGCGGGGTAGAGCCAGCGCAGGCTCACCCGATCGGCGACGAACCCGAGAACCAGCCCGCCGGCCGCGAACGCCAGGCCGAAGCCTTGTTCTAGCTCGCCATAATCCTCGTTGCTGAGTCCCAGTTCCCCGCTGACGTCGGTCGCCGACTGCGAGAGGGCCTGGCGGTCCATGTAGTTGAGCATGGTCGCCAGGAGCAGCAGCACGCAGACCCACCAGCGCCAGGCCGCGGACCGCTCGCCACGCTCCGCGGTCATCCGTCCCAACTCCGCCCATCCCAGGCGAGCACGCGGCCGAGCAGGTCGCAGACGTCGTCGGCGAAGAGGCGAAACAGGACCTCGCCCTTCTCGGCGTTCGCCTGACGCGGATCGCCGATGTGCCCGGGCTCGCTGCGATCGCCCATGATCCATCCCCGCGTCGCCGGCTCGAACGGTCTTCCGAAGGGCACGGGCTCGACCTGGGTGGGGTCCCGCGCCAGTCGGGAGTCGAGGCGAAGCATCATCGACGTCTCCCAGTCGCAGGCGTGCCCCATCCGGTCCTGCTCGATCCCCGCGTCGGCCTCGTGAGGCCGTGCGCCCAGGAGCCAGTAGGTCGCCCCGAGCAGGAGCAAGTCGTCTCGCGTCCGGTGCCGCTGGCGGACCTCGTACACGACTTGCTGGATGGGCACGACGTTGCCGCCGTGCCCGTTGAGCAGCAGCAGGCGTTGAAACCCGTGGGCGATGAAGTTCTCGAAGAGCCCGGCGAGCAGGTCGAGGTAGACTCGCGGCGCGGCCGAGAGGGTGCCCGGGAAGTCGAGATGGTGGTCGGAGTTCCCCAGCCATTGCAGGGGCGCGAACAGGACGCGGTCTCCGAGTCGCTCGGCGACGCGGCGGACGACCTCGCCCAGGAGCAGGCTGTCGGTGAACAGCGGCATGTGGCGGCCGTGCTGCTCCAGGGCCGCGACCGGGAAGACGACGGGCGTTTCCGCGGGCAGGCCCCGCACCTCGGGCCAGGTCATCTCGTACAGGAGCATTGGCGGGTCCCCTCGACCGACGAGCGTCCCGAGCGTCTCGGGCCGGGACGTCGGGGTGATGGTAACAGATCGGCGGACGTCGAGCGCCGGGGTCGTGATCCGATCACGGACCCCCGCGGAGGTCACACCTCATGCTCCTCGGGCAAGACGAACGGGTGGCGATACTCGCGGGTCAGCAGGGCGTTGGCGTCCGGATGGCCAGAGAACGCTTCCCGCTCGGAATCGATGCGCAGGAGCGGACCGAGTCGGAGTCTGTTCCGCTCCAGGTCGACCCCATTGTCGCGGAGATGACTCGCCATCCGCTCGAACGTCCGTCCCACCTCGGCGTCGAGCTTGGAATCCTCGAGTCGTCGCGCGATCTCCTCCACCCGTTCGGGCCGTCCCAGGCGCTGCGAGACGTTGCCGACGTGGCAGAGCGCGCTTGATTGATGCCCTTCGAGGACGTCGGCGTTGAGATCGCCCCGCCGACCATTCCGGACCGCCTTGATGAAGTTGGCGAAATGGTTCTCGAAGCGGCCCTCGAACGTGCGAACAAGGTTCCCGTCGGGGTCGAACAGGGACGACTCGGCGATGAACCCCTCAGTGCCGTGGATGACATGCCCAGCGCGGAACATCGGGCTGAAGGGATCGGTCCTCAACCCCCGGACCTCCTGCACGATGGTGGCCCGGCCGAAGGTGTGAACGACCATCTGCGTGTTGGGCGTCTCGCCCGCGTCCTCGTAACCGAGCCGCCCTCCCACGCTGAGCACCGAGTCCCCCAATCCGTCGAGGCCCATGAGCCAGCGGCAGAGGTCGACGACGTGGATGTTGTTGTTCCCAAGCTCGCCGTTGCCGGTGTTCCAGTCCCAATGCCAGTCGTAGTGGAGGTTCGGCCGCGTGAGCGGCGCGTCCGCGGCCGGACCCATGAAGAGGTTGTAATCCACCTGCCTGGGCACCTCGTAGTCGCCGCGGGGCCCGATACTTCCGCGTCGGCCGTACACGATGCTCCGCGCGAACGTCACCTCGCCGAGCTTCCCCGCGCGGATGAACTCGGCCGCCGCGGCCAGGGCGCCGTTGGAGCGATTCTGCGTCCCCGCCTGGCAGAGCCGGCCGGTCTTCTCCGCCACCCGCACGATCCGCCGCCCCTCGGAGACGTTGTGGCTGACCGGCTTCTCGACGTACACGTGTTTGCCGGCCCGCATGGCCCAGATCGCGGCGAGCGCGTGCCAGTGGTTCGGCGTCGCGATCGAGACGGTGTCCACCGACTTGTCGTCGAAGATCTCGCGCAGGTCCTGGACGGCCTTCGGCCGGCGGCCCCGCGCCTTCTCGACCGACGCGGCCAGTTCGTCGGCGAGCTGACGGTCGGGATCGCAGACGTAGGCGACCTCGACCCCCGCCTGCCGGCCGAACTCGTTGGCATGCGCGCGCCCGCGAATCCGGCAGCCGATCACGGCGTGACGGATCGTCTCATTGGCCGAGATTCGCTTGACTTCCTGGGCCCGAACCCGCGGGCCGTTTAAGGTCGCGGCGGCGGCCGCCGTCGCGATCATCGATTCCTCGAAGAACCGTCGTCGGGTGATCCGCGTCATCATGATCTCCGGGAAAAGGTGGCCTCCGGGAGCACGTCCCCGAAGGAATTCGCATACTCTTTTCGATTCCTCGGCGACGTGTCGATGAGGCCGCGGGCGGGATCGCTCAACGTTGGCCAGTCTCACGTCATCGCGACCTCGCGAGCGGATTGAGGATCAACGGGGTTTCGCCTCCGAGAGCCTGAGGTCGTCGGAGCCGAGGGCGCGGTAGGCGGCGCGCGTCCAGTCGTAGGGCCCAGCATCGGGGACGCGCGGGACCGGGACGAGTTGGGCGTCGACCCCGCGTCGGACCTTGTTCCGGGCCACCTCGGGCGGGAGGCCACCAAGCGGGGAGAGAACGATCGGAAGGTGGTTCATCGGTCGTCGATCGGTTGGGGGATCGCCAGGACGCCCAGTCCGGAGCCGGACGGGAGGAAACGGGAACTCGACTCGCCCATCGCGCCCCGACCCGGCTCACGACAAGATGATCGATGTGAACGGGTTTCACAAGGGCCGGGAAGGAGTGCTTCATGGCCTCCCTCCACGCGACAGGTTCGCGGGCCGTCTCTCTTCTGA
>JBFWRA010000762.1:0-3461 GCA_050249155.1 Isosphaeraceae bacterium
GAACTCGAAGCGTCCCGGTTCGATGGTCCAGGGCGAGCACGTCAGGTACTCGATTCGATCGTGAGGTCCGGTCGTCGGAGCCTCCCGCAACACGCCGGTCTCGCCGTCCAGCAGGTACGATCGAGGCGCTGGCGGTTGAAAAACCGATCCGTTCACCCCGAAGTATCGCGGAGCGGTCGGGGTCCGGAAAACGGGCACGTCGGGCACGGCCTTGCCAATCGCGACCGCCAGGGCCGAGACCGCCAGCGCGACCAGACCCAGCAGTCGCACGAGAGACGTCAATGAGATGCGCATGAGTGTCCCCTTCGATCCGTAAGCGCCCAATCGGCGCGGCGCTTTGGGATCGTCATATTAAGTTGGATATGATTGATGTGATACCGTGGTAAGGAACACGCCGAGAATCACGTCCTGATTTGTGGAGCGAGCCGAGTGCGCCACGAGGTTCGGTCCTTCGAACCCGTGCCGGTGGCCACGGCGGAACCCCGCGGGTTCGGAGGACCGAACCTCGTGGCGCACACTGATCCATTGAGAAATCGGGAGGTGATTCTCGGTCTATTCCTCAATTTGGAGAGAGTGACGGCCCCAGTGCTGACGGCGGAGGAGAGCTCGTCGCCCGGGTTGCGATGACCAGGAGAGATCGGGAGAGAGGAGAATCGAGCGGCCTGGAAGGTGAGCGAGGATTCATGTCAATTCAATGAGGGCCCGCGCTCGGGGTTGGCGGGTCCGATCCGCATTCCCCGACACGCGCGATCACGCGGCGTCGGGACGAAAGTGCAACTTGGGGGCCAATCCCGGAGACCTTGTCGAGAAACACCGGCTCGCCGACCGGATCCATGAGGGAATTCGTCGCTTCTGGCGCTGAGTTAAGCGGTTGGAGCGTCGTCGTCGGTTCGACTTCTTTTTGAGGAAACGATGGGCGAGGCCGTGGGTCGAAGGTTCGCGGATGGGTTCGTCTGCCGAGGCTTCATGCAACGTCGCCTGGATCGTGGGACGTTCCCAGGAACCCCTTCCGCCAGCCTTCGCGTCGCTCCCAACAGCTCCGAGGAGCGACCAGGTGACGTCCGGGGGTGTTCGACGACTCGTCCCCGCCTACACTGACGTGATGGATTCTCGGAAAGGACGTCGACGATGCCGATGTTGTCGAAGCTGATCGGGAAAGGTCCCCGCGTACGAATCATCCGCGATGGGACGACCGATCCCAACGGGCGTTGCGTCGTCCACTGGATGCAGCGCGGTCAGCGAGGACGGGACAATTCCTCGCTCGACGCCGCGATCGAGGCGGGAAACGCTCTGGGGCGTCCCGTGTTGACGGTCTTCGGGCTCACGGCCGACTACCCGGGCGCGGAGCGTCGGCATTATCGGTTCATGCTCGACGCCTTGCCCGAGATCCGGGACGAACTCCAGGACCGAGGGGTCGGTTTCGTGGTCCGCCTCGGCGAACCGGACGAGGTCGTCAGGGCCGTGGCCCAGGAGTCGGGGGCCGCGTTGATCGTGGGGGACGAGAACCCAGTTCGGGTCGGGCGATCCTGGCGTGATCGCCTGGCGGAAAGGCTTGAGATTCCCTTCGCCTGCGTCGACTCCGACGTCGTCGTGCCCACCTCGACCTTCCCACGCGAGGAATACGCCGCCAGGACGATCCGTCCCAAGATCCACCGCGTGCTTGAATCGTTCCTCGTTCCCTTCAAGAACCCCGAGGCCGAGGTGGTCTGGGGCGAGGGTGAGCTTCCTCCTGGCGAATCGATCGATCCCGACCGCCTGTTGAAGCGCTTGCGAGTCGGTGGGGCGTCCGAGTTGCCGGACTATCGCGGAGGGCCGGCCGAGGCGAACCGAAGGCTCCTCCGGTTTCTCGACCAGCGACTTCCCCGCTACGCGACCGAACGCAACGAGCCGGTCCCGTACATGACCAGCGAGCTTTCCGCACACCTGCACTTCGGGCACGTCGGGCCGTTGACGATCGCCCTGGCGGTGCGGGATAGCGGGGCCCCTCGCGAGGCGATCGACGTGTACTTGGAGGAATTGATCGTGCGTCGTGAGCTGGCGGTCAATTTCGTCGCGAGGAACCCGCGTTACGACAGTCTGGAAGGGTGTCCCTCCTGGGCGATCGAGACCCTCGCCAGGCACGCCGGCGACCCGCGCCCGTATCTCTACGACGCCAGCGCGCTGGAGGCCGCCGAGACGCACGACCCGCTCTGGAACGCCGCGCAAAAGGAAATGATCCTTTCAGGCCGAATGCACAATTATTTGCGGATGTACTGGGCCAAGAAGATCCTCGAGTGGAGCCCCGACGCGGCGACCGCCTTCGAGGTCGCCCTCACCCTGAACGACCGCTACGAGATGGACGGTCGCGACCCCAACGGCTACACGGGAGTGGCCTGGGCCATCGGCGGCAAGCACGACAGACCCTGGCCGGAACGCCCGATCTTCGGCACCGTCCGCACCATGACTTACGGCGGGGCCCAGAAGAAGTTCGATACCGCGGCGTATGTCGATTACGTCAACGGTCTCGCGTCCTGAAGCCCCGTGAGCGTCGGACTTCGATCCATCGCTTCCCAACGATCGGTTCGAGAGTGGCTCGTCTCAGAACACTGAGAACAGGATCAACCGGGCGACCCGGATCACGGTGGCGCGTTCGTCGGGGGTGATCTCGCCGCGCTTGACGATCCCGTCGAGCGACCGCGACGTGTTCCGCATCAGGAGCATCTGCGCTCCGCCGATCTTGAGCGTCTCCTGGTGTTCCATGAGAGTCTGAAACACCCCCTGGATCGTCTCGGCCTCGTTCAGGATCGGTGGGGAGCCCGCGACCCAGGTCGGCGCTGATTCCTCGGTCGCGGCGCTCCGAGCGATTCGGTGGATCATCCGGCTGACCGCCTCGACCTTCGGATAGTCGATCGTCTCGGGAACGTCGGTCGACCTGTGATAGGTCGGATTCTCGCCCGTGGAAAAGAACAGGTAGGGAACCTTTCGGGCCCGGAACGGCCCGTAGTCGCTCCGGTTGATGAGCAGCAGGTCGGTCCCGAGCAGGCCTGTGGTCAGCGGAAGGTCCTTCCCGGCCGCTTCGATCCAGGGTCGAAGCGCGGGGGCGTTCTCGGACCCCATCACGAAGACCCGGTCGCCGCAGACCCCCCCAAGAGACCGGCCGATCATGTCCGCGGTGATGAAGAGCACCACCTTGTCCAGTGGAACCGGCGAATGCTCCACGAAGTAGCGAGAGCCGAAGAGTCCGACCTCTTCAAGGTCGAAACCGATGAACATAACGCTTCGTCTGGGTTTCGAGGGGTCCTGGGCGAACGACCGTGCGACCTCCAGCAGCATCGCGACGCCCGAGGCGTTGTCGTCGGCACCTGGGTAGAGGGTGGTCCCCCGCATGCCCAGGTGATCGAAATGGGCCGAGACGATCACCCACTCCTCGCTCAACCTGGGGTCGTTCCCTTTCAGAATCGCCCCGACGTTCCGGCCGATCT
>JBFWRA010000763.1:0-3454 GCA_050249155.1 Isosphaeraceae bacterium
CGCCAGGCCCCATCGCGTTGTTGACCCGCGCCTCCTCGCCGCCAAGCGGTTCGTACTTATGCTCAATTTGTTTGCGCATGTACGTGTGCAGATTTCTGGCGAAAGACAGCACGTAGCCCATCACCTGGTCGGCGATCACGTCGCCGAAGAGCCCCCGGACGTTCGTGAGGACGCAGGGGTGGGCGATCAGTTCTGGGAACATGTAATGTTCCAGGCTCGCGGTGAACGACTGGACCCAGCGGAGTTGGTCGGCCCTGGCGAGGATGGGCGGGGTGATCTTGCCGACGAACGCGACGGCGCCGACCACCGCCTCGGACGCGGCGACGGCGTCGGGCGCGTTGACCCAATCGGCCGAGGGGGCCGCGCCTTGAAGCGCCTCGAAGCGATGGGGCTCGACCGCGGGGTGGATCACGATCTTCATGGGGCGGGTTCCTGGTCACCGCGTGCGATGCGGGGTGTGTTCGCGAGTCAACGTCGCGTGTTCATCCTTCACTGACGAGGACGAGCCTCCCGGGAGCGGGCGCGTCTTCGCCTCCGACGTTTTGTAACATGGGTCGCCGAGCGTCGCACCCCATTCGCCTTCGAAATGAGAACCGGCCCGGGGTCGGGCCGGGCCGGTTCGGTTCGGATGGATCGACATGGGGCGGGACGATCGGTCAACGGGCCGAGGTGCCGCCGGTGGAGGACTTCACGGTGGCCGTGACTGGACTCGCAGTCGATTGGGACTCCGAGGCCATCTTGCCCATCATGATCTGCTCGAATCCTTTCAGGTCGGTCCAGAACGTGCCGGGGCCGGCGTAGAAGATCCCGAGCTTGACGTCCTCGGGGAGCCCCTCGGCGAAGACGTACTTGTTGTACGCCTCGGCACCGCCGAGGGCGTCGACGTACTGGCGGAACCGATCGGCCTCGGCCTGTCGGGTCAGCTCGACCTTCTTGGCGTTGGCCTCGCCGAGGAGTTTGGTCGTCTGGGCCTCGACGGCGGCGGTCTTGGCGTCGATCTCGGCCTGAAGCCGTTCGGTCTCGGCTTCCAGTTCCTTGGCCTTCTTTTCCCCCTCGGCCTCCAGCTCGGCGACGAGCTTCTCGGTCTCGGCCAGGGTCCGTTGTTCCTCCAACGTGACCTTGGCCTTGGCCTCGGTGAGATCGGCCTCTTCCTTGGCGGTCAGTTGCTCCTGCTCACGGGTCTTGGTCAACTCGTCGGCGATCTTGGCCCGCTGGATCGGCTCGCGAACCTCGGCGGGCACGTAGATGTGCCGGGTCAGGCCGAACAAGAGCGTGAGGTTCTTGGTGCCCAGCACCCTGCTCAGCTCCTCGGAGGTCTCGTCCTGGAACTGTTCCCGGGTGCTACCGACCAGAAGGTCGACCGCCCCTCGCTTCGATCCGTAGAGCCGACAGATCGAGCCGATCTGGGGCAGGATCACCTTTTGCTCGACGTCCTTGAGCGTGCCGAAGGTCTTGACGACGTCGGGGGCCTGGTCCGGTTCGAGGCCCCAGATCGCGGTGAAATCCAGGTGGATCATGAAGCCGTCATTGGAGGGGAACTCGATCCCCTTGTCCTTGGCGTACACGGGGTCGATCCCGGAGAGCAGGCCGAGCCGGTCTCCCCTGGGGTCGACGGGGTTGGCCCGGGCCGCGGCGGTGGCGGCGGCCGCGGCCTGTCGCTTGGCGGCGGTGGCGGCCTGATCGGTCTCGACCGAAAGCGAGGTCTCGTTGTAGCCGACGCTTAGAACGTCGATCCGCTTCTCCTCGGGATTGAAGAAGTAGATCCCAGGTTGAAGCACCTTGGCCTGGATGCCCTGCACCTCTCCGGTGGAGGGGTTGCCCGCCTTGTTGGTGACCACGCCGACGTATCCCGGCGGGATCATCGTGGGGTCCCCCTCGCGCCTTCGGAGCCTGGTGTTGGGTTCGACGCACGCGTCGACGTCGACCACGCGGACCTCGTAGGCGTAGGCGTTCAAGCGGTATCGCCCCGGGGTCAGGACTTGGCGACGGAGCCCCTTGTAGCCGTCCTCGTCCGCGAGGTACGTCCCGGCGGGCAGCGATTTGCCGACCTTGGAGACGACCACGCCCAGCTTGCCTGGGGGGATTTCCAGGTCGGGGACGACTCTGACCTCATATTCCAGAGGCGAGAAGAAGTGCCTGCCAGGCCCGAGCATGTCCCTGAGGATGCCCGCCTGGAGCGGCGCGCCTCGGTCGTCGATTTGGACGAGTTCCCCTTCCGGGGCGGACTTCGCTCCGCCGAACGGCCAGGGACCCTTGTATCGGATCAAGAGGCTATGCCCGGGGGGCACTTCCACCCGGCAGACCACCCACTGCCAGATTCCGAGGTAGCCAACCACGTAAACCCCGATCGCCGAGGCGATCCCCAGGGCGGCCAGGCGGAACGATCGCGGTCGGTCGGTCGCGGTGCTCATCGAGGATTCTCCGTTCGCGCGAAGGGTTCCGAAGGCAGTTGGGCGTCATCCGGTTTGGTGGCGGCCGTCGAGGGCGTCTCGGCCAACGGCGTGGGTGAGGGGGGCGTCGTTCGTCCCTGGGTGAACTGGCCGAACAGTTCCATCAAGGGCCCCTCGGTGTTAGAGAGGATCGACCGGTACGCCGGAGCGAGCTTGCCCACCAGGATGTTCCTGGCCAGGGCCGAGCCGTCCCCGTTGAACGCCGAAACCCTCGTCGTCAGCCCAGCCACCTCGGCCAGGTTGTTGAACCGAATGACGTCGGCGTCCGCCTGCGCCTTGGCGACGATCGCCGCGGCCTTGTCCTTGGACGCTTCGAGCTGGGTCTCGGAGACCTTGAGCTTCTGGTTGGACAGGGTGATCGCGGTCTTCTGATTCTGGAGGGCCTTGGTCGTCTTCTTGACGACCCCTTGCTCGGCCTCGACGAGCTTCCGCTTCTGCTCGGCGAGGACTTCCTGGACCTTCAGCTGGGCCTCGGAGAACTGCTGGAGCTTCTCCTGGCGGTACTGGTTCAGTTCTTGCTTGGCGACCTCCCGCGCCCGGACGGGCTTGGCGATCTCCTCGGGAGGCTGGATCGACGTGATCGCGACGGCGAGGATCTCGATCCCCTGCTTCTTGCAGTTGGCCGTCAGTTGCTGGACCAGGTCGTTCTGGAATTTCTCGCGGTCCTCGCCGCTGATGAACTGGCCTCCCGAGAGCTTCGATCCGCCGATCCGGCAAAGCGACCGGCTCTCCGGAGTGATGATCTTGGCGATGATCTCCTCGTCAATCTCGTCGCCGTTGGAGTCCTCGTTGTATTTCACGAAGACGTCCGGGACCATCTCCGGAAGAATCCGGAACTCGACCGCCCCGTCGACGGTGATCGGGAACCCGTCGGACGAGAGGAAGTCCATCTCGCCCCCTTGAGCCAGGTTGAACCGCTTGGAACGGCAGTCCACCAGGCTGACCCGGGTCTCATAAGGGTTGAGGTAGTACGTTCCCGGCTCCAGGGTCCTGTTTTGCACTCC
>JBFWRA010000764.1:0-3445 GCA_050249155.1 Isosphaeraceae bacterium
CGCGACTGCTCCGGTCGCGGTTCGACTCGCTGGACTTCCTTCAGAGCGTCTGGGGCAGTTTCTTCCGAAGGGTCCGCGGTGGGGCGACTGACTTCGAGGATTCGCGGCACCTTGTCGCCTTTTTGGCGCGAGCCGCGAAGAATAAGGTGATCGACGAATATCGCCGGGCGGCCAGCCAGAAGCAGGACGTCTCCCGAGAGGAACCCCTCTGGTTGGACGGAGGGCGGGCTCGGGAGGTTCCCGGAACGGTGGACTCCCCCAGTGAGATCGCCGAGGCGCGAGAGGTCTTCGGCAGGCTGAGCGCGCTGCTACCTCGTGAACGTCGGTCGATTCTGGAGTTGAAGGCGCGGGGGCTCTCGAGTCGGGAGATTGGGGAACGGCTTGGCGTCAGTGAGCGGACCGTCCAGCGCGTGATCGAGGATCTCCGAAGACGTGCCGAGGCGCTGGACCAGCCGCCAGGGCCCGAGACCGACGTGAATCGAGGGCCGGTCGGGGAGGCTTGAGGATGGCCCTGTCGACCTCGGGGCGGACCTGGGAGGACGCATCCTCCCCCGACGCGCTGCGGCTGGTCAGGCGCTTTGAATCCGACTGGCGTCGGGCGCGTGCCGAGCGTCCCGCGCGGGCCTCGGAGGTGCTTCCTCGTTATTTGGCCGAAACCGAAGGGGTTTCGGGCGCGGGCCTCGCCCTGATCCGGGCCGAGATGGGTCTGCGATGGGAGGCGGGCGAGCGGGCGATGGCCGCCGAGTATCTCCAGGCGATCCCGGGCCTCTCACCGGAAGCCGTCGTGGCGCTGCTCTACGAGGAATTCTGCCTTCGGGAGGAGGCGGGAGAGCGCCCCGAGACGAGGCGATACCTGGAGAGCCATCCCGAGCACGCCCCGGCGTTGCGTCGGATCCTGGAGATCCACGGCCTGGTGGGCTCCGGCACGTCGACGGCCTTCGTGCCCCAGACCACGGGGCCGGGGTTTCCCTCCGCCGGTGAAACGATCGCGGGGTTCCGCCTGGTGGAGGAACTGGGCAGGGGGGCCTTCGCCAGGGTCTTTCTCGCGGAGGAGCGTCAGCTCGCCGATCGGCCCGTGGCGTTGAAGACCTCGCGCGCGGGTTCTCGCGAGCCCCAGGCGTTGGCGAGGCTTCAGCACACGCACATCGTTCCGGTTCACTCGTATCGAACCGACCCGGCGACCGGGCTGCACCTGCTCTGCATGCCCTACTTTGGAAGGGTCACCCTGGCGAGCCTGCTGGCCGATCCCAGCGCGAAGGTCGCGCGGGGAGGGGCCGATCTTCTGGAGGCCCTCGACCGGCTCGGCTCGCAGGACCCTCCCCCTTCTGGCCGCGCGGCGGTCCGGGCCACCCTGACCCCCAAGAGCTACGCGCAGGCGATCGCCTGGTGGGGCGCTCGAATGGCCGAGGCGCTGGAGCACGCGCACGGCGTCGGCCTGCTCCACCGGGACGTCAAACCCTCCAACGTGCTGGTGACGCGCGACGGGCTGCCGATGCTCCTGGACTTCAACCTCGCCAGGGACGCCGTCATCGACGCGAACGACCTGGAGGCCGCGGTCCCGGGGGGCACGCTGGACTACATGGCCCCCGAACAGCTCGACGAACTGGCCGACGGGGTCTCCGACCGAATCGACGCGCGCGCAGACGTTTATGGATTGGGCGTCCTGCTGTTTGAATCGCTCGCGGGCGCGCGGCCGTTCCCCACCGCCCGGGATTCCCTACCCATCTCGGAACTCCTGGCCAGAGCGGCCGAGCGTCGTCGGGAAGGGCCGCCGTCGATGCGGGAGTGGCGGCCGGACGTGCCCTCCGCGCTGGAGGCGGTCGTCGCCCGTTGCCTGGCGCCGGCCCCTTCCGACCGGTACGCCAGCGCCGGCGACCTCGCGACCGACCTTCAGGCCGTCGCCGACGATCGACCCCTGCGTTTCGCCCGGGAACCGCTGGGCGACCGACTCTATCGCTGGGCCAGGCGGAACCGCCGGGCGATCGCGACGGCGATCCCGCTGCTTCTGGCGCTGGGGCTCTCGGCCGTGCTGGTCCTGCGCGACCGGCTGGAACGTTCGAGGATCCGAGCCGAGGTCGTGGCCCTCTTCGAGGCGGGGGAGAACTCCGAGTCCGAAGGGAAGTTCGAGGAGGCGGCCGTCCGATTCGACGCGGCCTCCCGGTTGGCCGAACGCCCGGATCTCGGGGGGATTCAACGCCAGGTCGCCGCGCTTCGGCAACGGCGCTCGGCCACGACGGGAGGGGGGCTGGCCGCGGTCCTGGGGCTTGAGGATCTGCGCGGCCTGGCCCGACGCCGGGCCAGGCTGGCACAGCTGATCGGAAGGGTGCGGGCCGACGCGGAGAAGGTCTCCGCCGCCGCGGAAGTGCTTCGGTTTCGACTGTCGGGCTTCGGTGGCGACCTGAATGACGCCTCCAAGGCGCTGGCCGACGTCCTGGGACCCTTCTTCGTCTTCGACGCCCCGAAATGGTTCGAGCGGCCGGACCTGACGCTTCTCGACGAGGCGGGCCGGGTGAGGCTGGTCAACGAGGTCAACGAACTTCTGTTCCTGCTCGCGCTGTCGTTCGACGCCGCCGCCGAGCAGGCGGCCGAGGGTCGGCGGCCCGTGGAGGTCGAGGAAGCCCGAGCCTTGCTCCGGGAGGCGCGCCTGGTCTGCGATCGAGCCATCGAGTTCGCCACGCCCCGAGGCCCCTGGCTGGCCCTGCGCGCCAGGGTCGTCAGCCTGGGCGAGGGGGATCGCCCCGCGGCTGGCGGCCCCGCCCCCGACGAGCCGACCGCCCTGGGCTGTTTTCAGTGGGGGGCCCTTCGGCTTCGTGAGGGAAGGCGCGAGGAGGCCGCGGCCCATTTCCGCGACGCCGTTCGGGTCGATCCGGGGAATTACTGGTTCCAGTACGACCTGGCGTTCGCCCACGACCACCCCTTGGGAAACCCCGAGGAGGCCCTTCGGCACTACGACAACGCCCTGGTCCTCAAGCCTCGGTCACCCTGGGTCCGCTTCAGCAGGGGACGATTCCACCGGTCGGGAGGAAACTGGGGCCCGGCCGCCGAGGATTTGCAACACGCCCTGAGCGATTTCCTCGCCCTCCCCGAATCCGATCGTCCCGCCGGGTTCGAGGCCCAGGTTCGGCTGGAGCTGGGCCTGGTCCGGCAGGCGCTGGCGGATTTCAAGGGGGCCCGGAGTGAATATGACCGGGTCGTCCGGACCGACCCGACCGGGAGCTACGCCAGGGCCGCTCGGTTGAACCTGGCCAAACTCGACGCCGACCAGGGTCGGATTCGCCAGGCCCTGGACGCGTACGACGCGCTGCTGTTCGAGGATTCTCTGAACCGCCAGGCCCGGCTCGCCCGGAGTCTGCTGAAGCTCCGAATGGGCGACTGGGAAGGGGCCGACCACGATCTGACCGAGCTTCTGAGGGAAGCCAAGGGTTCCTCACGGGCCGAGTGGCTG
>JBFWRA010000765.1:0-3437 GCA_050249155.1 Isosphaeraceae bacterium
TGCAGTCGGCCCGAGAGGCCGCCCGCCGCGCCCAGTGCGTCAACAACCTGAAGCAGTTGGCGCTGGCTTGCCACAACTACCACGACGTCGTGGGCAGTTTCCCCCCCGGGGCGATCAATCGGGGGAACTGGCCCTCAGGCTCCTGGTGGGCGGGCGTGGCCTGGAACTGGCTCGCGATGATCTTGCCGCAGACCGAGCAGGCCCCGCTTTACAACGCGATCAATATCGGACTGAACAACGGCGACCCACAAAACTATGTGACGGTCTCGCAGCAGTTGGTCAAGTCGTTCCTCTGCCCCACCGACGACTCCGACCGCGTGCTCGACAACATGTGGTGGGCCTACGCCCAGAACTGGGGCCGAATGGTTCGGATGGCCCCGACCAACTACGTGGCGAGCTGGGGCGACATGAAGACCGCCAGTCCGTTCGACTCCACCTCCAGTGAGCCGGGCGGCCCGAACTGGGGCTGCGGCAACTCGTACCGAGGCTTCTTCGGCGAGTGCAGCAACGGCTCGGTCCGGGGCCTCCGCGACGCGACCGACGGTACCAGCAACACCTTCCTCCTGGGCGAGAACTCGCCCAACCTCAACGGTTCGCTCGCGTGGACCAACGGTGACGGCACCTACGCCAGCACCGTCATCCCCCTGAACTGGAAGACCAACCTCAAGGACGGTCAACGCGACACCAACGGCGACCTCTGCCAGGCCTCGACCTCGGTCCTGGGCGCGTTCAATCATATGCACTGTTTCCGCAATCAAACGTATAATTATGGATTCAAGAGCTTCCACCCCGGCGGCGCGAACTTCGCCATGGGGGACGGCTCGGTCCGGTTCGTCAAGCAGACCGTCAGCGCGCGGATCTACAACGCCCTGGCGACGATCAAGAACGGCGAGATCGTCTCGGCCGACGCGTTCTAGCCCCGATCCAACCCGACGGGGCCCCCGGTCGCGACCGCGGGGCCCAACATCCTGATGGAGTGATCGACCATGCCCTGGCACGCTCGATGGGCCCTGCCCGCGCTTCTGGCCGGGATGATCGGCTGTTCGAATGACAACGGTCTGAACCTCGCCAAGGTCAGCGGGAAAGTCACCTACAACGGTCAGCCGGTCACCGCCGGCGAGATCCTCTTCCTCCCCGACGAGTCCCAGGGGGCGATTGGTCCCCCCGCGTCCGGCTCGATCGGTTCCGACGGCACCTACGTCATGTCCTCCGAGGAATCGGGCGACGGCGCGGTGGTCGGCGTCCACAGGGTCGGCGTCATCGGTCGCGATCCAACGCCGCTCCGTCAAGACACCGTCATCACCGATGATTCCTCCGAGGCCGACGTTCTGAAGGCCAAGGCCAGCATGGGGGCCGCGCAGAAAAAGGACGACGGGCCGACGGTTCGCGACCGAAGTGGAGCCGTCTACAGGCTCGTCACACCGGAAAAGCTCAAGGATCCCCAGACCTCGGGCCTGACCATCAAGGTCGAGGGCGGGTCCAACGTCAAGAACATCACGATCAAGGAGGACGGCACCGCGATCGTCGAATAACCCACCGGGGGCGGAACCGGGCTCTCCGTCCGGCTTGGCCTGAGGTATGATGGAATGGTGACGACGGCGGGAACGCGCGGCACCCTCGGGAGTCGGCGATCCCCCGCTCGTCGTCGCCGGCTCTCCAGAGGGGGACGGTCCCATGCTCAACGTCGGCGAATTCTCGGGCTCGACGTGTCAAACGCGATCGCGAAGAGCGTTCCTGCGGATCGGGACGCTCGGTACGCTGGGCCTGACACTGGGCGACTATCTCGCCATGCGGTCGGCGGCGCGCGAACCGGCTCCCCCGGCCAAGGCCGTGATCCTGCTCTGGCTCTGGGGAGGCCCAAGTCATCTCGATACGTTTGATATGAAGCCCGACGCGCCCGTCGAGTATCGCGGGCCGTTCGAACCGATCGCCACCGCCGTTCCGGGGCTCCAGGTCTGTGAGCTGTTGCCGGGTCTCGCGCGTCGGGCGGGTCGGTTCGCCCTGCTCCGAGGCATGAATCACGAGTCGAACGACCACGGAGTCGCGGGTACGATCGCCCTGACCGGCAGCGTCGCCGGGGCGGTGGGCCTTGGGGGCGCGACGAACACGCAGGCGATGCGCCCCAGCACCGGCGCGATCGTCGGGCGGCTTTCCCCGAGCCGGCCCGGGGCGTTGCCCCCTTACGTGATCCTGGGAAATCCCTTGCACCAGGGGCTCAAGCGGGCCGGCGGCGTGGGGGGAGGCACGCTGGGCGGAACCTTCGACCCATTTCGGCTCGATTATGAGCCCGGGGTCGGCCTGAAGATTCCCGACGTCGTCTTGCCCGAGAACGTCTCCGCCGCGCGGCTCGGGGCGCGCTGGGACCTGCGCGGGAGGCTCGACTCCACGCTGACGACCGGGCCCACCGATCGACTGGAGCGGTCCTATGAACTGGCTCATACGCTGATCGCCTCGCGCCAGAGTCTCAAGGCGCTGGACGTCGGGCGCGAGCCCGCCCGGGTTCGCGAGACGTATGGTCCGCATCGGTTCGGCCAGTGCTGCCTGATCGCCCGAAGGCTGGTGGAGGCGGGCTTGCCGTTCGTGCAGGTGAACTGGAGCACGCACGTCGAGACGGCCGAGGACGCCGGCGACGGCGGCTGGGACATGCACGACCGTTACTTTCAGATCATGCAGGATCGGCACGCCTGGATGTTCGACCGCGCCCTCTCCGCCCTGCTGGACGACCTCCACGATCGCGGGCTTCTGGAAACGACGTTGGTCGTGGCGATCGGCGAGTTTGGGCGCACTCCCAAGATCAACGAGAAGGCCGGGCGCGATCACTGGAACCTTTGCTACTCCGGCCTGGTCGCGGGCGCGGGCGTGCCAGGAGGCCGGGTGATCGGCGCGTCGGACCGCAGGGGAGAGCACCCCGCCGACCGGCCTTGCACCCCGGCGGACCTTGGGGCCACCGTGCTGGCCAAGCTGGGGGTCACCGCCGCCGACCTGACCGGCATCGGCGTCAACCCGCTGGGCCAGACGATCGGCGAGTTGTTCTAAGAAATGAACCCCTATTCACCACCGGATGGGACGATCGTCCTCCAGGACGAGCCGCCGCGGGCGTCGTCGAGCGCTCGGCGATGGTTCATGCTCCACGTCGCGCTCTGGGGGATGATCCTGGGGTCGTTCCTTGGCGTCGTCCCCAGGCTCATGACGATCGCCGCGGATTTCGGGATCGCGCTTTCGCCCAGCGCGCGGTGGGTCGCGTCGACCTCGGAGTGGGTGCGAGCCCACGTCGCGCTCACCCTTTTGGCCCTCGTCGCGATCCTCTGGGCCGACCGGGGGATTCTGGCCAGGTCTCCCCAGGTCGGTCGGCCCTGGCGGGTCGGGTTCTGGCTTTCGCTCCCCCCATTGGCGATCTGGCTGGCGACGGTCTGGGCCGTTTATTCCACGCTGATGAA
>JBFWRA010000766.1:0-3436 GCA_050249155.1 Isosphaeraceae bacterium
CAACGCCAGCGCCTGGCGCTCGGCCTCGAATCGGGCTATCACCTGCCGTGAATCCATCCCCGGCTTGATCAGTTTCAGAGCCACCTTTCGGGTTACTGGAGTGGTCTGCTCGGCCACGAAGACCGAGCCCATCCCCCCCTCGCCGAGGGGTTCCAGCACCTTGTAGCGACCGACGATCGGGTGGGTGATCTCCGGAAGCGCGAGGTCGTCGCGCGACATCGTGGGAGGAGGTAGAGTCTCCAGAAAATCGCCCGCGGCGAGATGGGCGCGGAGCAGGGCCTCCACCTCGCGGCGGAGCGTGACGTCGCCGTCGCAAGCCTGGTCGAGATATCGCTCGCGATCGTGGGGGTCGGAACGATCGATCGCCTCGCAAAAGATCGATCGCAGGTCTCGGGCGGTCTGGGGCATCGGGGTTCCTCCGGGTGGTGGTCCACACCCCCATGCGAAATCGGCGTGGGTCCACTGCCAGGAAAAGCGCGCGTCACGAAAAAATTGTCAGCCCCGGTCCCCTGAGTTCATGAGGGACCCGCCCCGTCGCCGTTGAGGTCGCGATAGAGCCAGGCCTTGGCGAACGCCCAGAGGCGGTAGGCGGAACGCTCGGGAATCCCCATCATCGCCCCGGCCTCCTCGGTGGTCAGGCCGGAGAAATAGCGCAGCTTGACGAACTCGGCGGCCTGAGGGTCGACCCTGGCCAGGCGTTCGAGGGCCTCGTCGAACGCGAGGAGGTCGTCGTCGGTCGGTTCGGAAGCGATCCCCTCCTCCAACGAGAGTCGATTCATCCCGCCGCCGTTCTTGGCGTTTCGCTTGCGGCGCGCGTTTTCCACGAGGATTCTCCGCATCGCCTCGGCGGCCGCGGCGAAGAAGTGACCGCGGCCGTCCCACCCCTGGGGGGGTTGGCCCCCCAGGAGTCGAAGGTAAGCCTCATGGACCAGCGCCGTCGCCTGGAGCGTCTGCCCAGGAGTCTCGTTCGACAACTTGACGGCGGCCAGTTTCCGAAGCTCGTCGTAAACCAACGGCAGAAGCTCCGCCGCCGCCTTTGGGTCACCCGCCTCGATCGCACCGAGGATGCGCGAGACCTCGTCCACGGAAACCCCCTTCAGCCCATCGAGCCTTCAGGGACGCCTCTTCGTTTTGAAATGATGAACCGGTCATCAGTTTACTCCGAGGGGACCTTGATTCCAAGGTCGACGACCACCGTGGGTGGAGTCGACGGCGAAGTCTCCTCGATCAGGAGGGAATCGAAATCCGTTTCGATCTCGATCTGGTCTCGCGGTTCGATTCGAACCGTCTCCGTATTCGTTTCAAACAGTGCCGGGACGTTCACGTCGATGGATTCATCCACAATCATGGGAGTGGTCGGGCGCGCGATCGCGCTGAGCGGGGCTCGGCCTTCGAGCGATTCGAAGGCGGGCCGCCGACGTTCGCGACGCGAGGTGGAACGAGGTTCCACCTCGCCTGAGAAGCGCTGGAAGAGTGTGCGAAGGACGTTCACGATGGACCTCCCGGGTCGTGCGAGGGGGCACACGGACACCGGGCGCGGAGAGTCCTCGGGCCAGGCCACGAGACCCGGCTTCCTGACCTCACAGGGATGAACCTCACGCCACCCGAGGAACACACCCACCAGGTGGTTCCATCAAGAGAACGCGGTGTCGCTCGTCTTTTTTCGCGAAATCATAAGGAAATGTCGTGAACCTATGATTCGCGGATAGCGATCGTCAGAGGGAGGAGCGCACGTTTGGGTCTCGGTGGCGCGCGACGCGAGCGGAGTCCGTGATCGCCGAATCCGAGCGACTCGTTCGAGCACGCGCGCGAAGGCCCCCCGCTCGTTTCAGACGCGAAGGAAGGGACCCGCCTGCGGGGTTTTTCCTGGAAAGACCAGCCGATTCCCAGGTTATGGACCGAAGTGACGCGAATGACCTCGGATTCTGGAGCGGAACGCGAAAAAGTAGCGCCGTCGCGGCGTCCTTAGAGAGAGTCGCGGGAGTCGTTCGCATCCTCGGTTCGAGGGGCCCTCTCCGTCTCGGGCGATTCACGGGCGACCCCGGAACACCTGGAAGAGGATCTCGCGTCCGTTGACGTAACTTATATCTTGACTATGATAAGATAAAAATGTTGGAATCTGCGCTTATCTTTATTCATCAGCGCCGCGCGTGGCGTGCATCGCCACTCCACGCGCCCTGGATCGCCAGGGGGACTCCCCGTCCTCGATCACCAGGAAAACGAGTCGAAGTCTTCTCCGATGCGCTGGTTCAGGGCCACGGCGCGCCACGAGCCCGAATGGCCTCGCAGGTCGTTCACAGCGGTGTTGTCGATCGCGAACCGTTCGAAATCGCGAGGGCCGCGCCCCTCCAGGACCGTGGCGAGCAAGACACGGATCACCACGCCGTGCGCGACGATGACGAGGGTTCGACCCGCCTGGTCGGTGGTGAGACGTCGCCAGACCGGAAGCACGCGGGCCTTCACGTCGTCGAACGACTCCCCCCCCTGGTGCGTGTGGGAGGTTTCTCCGGCCGCCCATCGCGCCCTGGCCTCGGTGTACGCGACGAGGCCCTCCTCTCGCGTCAACCCGCTCAGAGGCCCCATCTTGCGTTCGTGGAGAGCGACCTCGACCTGGGCCGAAAGGCCGCAGGCCAGGCCGATGGGAGCGGCCGTCTCCAGGGCTCTCCGCATGCCCGAGGTGTACAGCGCCGAGGGGCGTTCCCGCGCCAACCACTGGGCGACCGCCAGGGCCTGCCCGCGCCCGCGGTCCCCCAGACCAATGTCGGACTCGGCCCCGTGGAACCGGTCGGGCGCCGAGGTTTCGGCGTGTCTTAGCAACAGAACCCGAGTTTCTTCCAAGACTTCTTGCTCCCCGAGTCTCCAGGACGGATCATAATGAAGTCGAGCGCCATTCGGTCGTCCCACGTTGACGAGGCTGGGACCAAGTTCGCCCCCGCCGAGCCCCGGTGATTCGACGTCGAGCGAGAACGCCCGGTTCGCCGGGTCGTCCGAGTCCGAGTCCGAGTCTCTCCGTGTCCGATCGGGCCGTACGTCTCGGCCCGCCCGACATTCCCTCCACCACCGACGAGCCGTTGAGGTCGTGCGATGGATCACCAGATCAAGTACCGGGCCATCCTCCTGTTCGGAATGCCCGGAAGCGGCAAGGGAACTCAGGGGGCCGTCCTCGGCATGCTCCCGGACCTCGTCCACATCTCCATGGGGGACGTCTTCCGGAAAATCCCCAAGTGGGGTCGATTCGGTCAAGAGATCGCCCGTTACACCTCGCAAGGCAAACTCGTTCCGGACGACCTCACGGTTCGGATCTGGCAAAATCATATCAAGGTCCTCGAAATGCAGGAACTTCTCCTGCCGGGCCAACACACGCTGGTCCTGGACGGCCTCCCCCGCAACTACTACCAGGCCGAACGGCTCGACGCCTTTCTCGACGTGATTCAAA
>JBFWRA010000767.1:0-3430 GCA_050249155.1 Isosphaeraceae bacterium
TGAGGCGATCGCGCGGATCAGGGCGGTGCCGCCGCCGGGGACGACCCCTTCCTCGATCGCGGCGCGGGTGGCGTGCAGGGCGTCCTCGACC
Source organism: Isosphaeraceae bacterium (assembly GCA_050249155.1). Lineage (GTDB taxonomy): Bacteria > Planctomycetota > Planctomycetia > Isosphaerales > Isosphaeraceae > JBFWRA01. The sequence continues at coordinate 92 of JBFWRA010000767.1, forward strand.
AGCGCCTTGCGTTCCTTCATCTCGGTCTCGGTCGCGGCCCCGACGTTGATCTGGGCGACGCCGCCGGCGAGCTTGGCGAGTCGTTCCTGGAGCTTCTCGCGGTCGTACTCGCTATCGGTCGTGCCAATCTCTCGGCGGATCATCTCGGTCCGCCCCTTGATCTCCTCCGACGAGCCGGCACCCTCGACGATCGTGGTGTTCTCGCTGGAGATCGTGACCTTCCGGGCCTTGCCGAGGTCGGAAAGCTGGACGTTTTCCAGCTCGACACCCAGGTCCTTGAAGATGGCCTTGCCGCCGGTCAGAACGGCGACGTCGCCGAGCATGGCCTTGCGACGGTCGCCGTAACCGGGCGCTTTCACCGCGGCGACCTTGAGGATGCCACGGAGCTTGTTGACGACCAGGGTCGCCAGCGCCTCGCCTTCGAGGTCCTCGGCGATCACCAGCAGCGGCTTGTTCGCCCTGGCGATCTGCTCGAGCAGTGGGATCAGCTTGGTCGGCGTGCTGATCTTCTCCTCGTGGATCAGGATGTAAGTGTCTTCCAGGACGACTTCCATCCGGTCGGGGTCGGTGACGAAGTGGGGGCTGAGATAGCCGCGGTCGAACTGCATCCCCTCGACCACGTCCACGTCGGTCTCGAAGCCCTTGCCTTCCTCGACCGTGATGACGCCGTCGGTGCCGACTTTCTCAAAGGCGTCGGCCAACTTTTCACCGATTCCCTTGTCGTTGTTGGCGGCGATGGCGGCGACCTCGGCGATTTCCTTCTTGCCGGAGACCTTCTTGGACTGACCCTTGACGTGTTCGACGACGACGTCCACGGCCTTGTCGACGCCGCGCTTCAGCGCCATCGGGTCCGCGCCCGCGGCGAGGGCCTTGAGCCCTTCCTTGAAGATCGCCTCGGCCAGCACGGTGGCGGTGGTGGTTCCGTCGCCGGCGGCGTCGGAGGTTTTCGAGGCGGCTTCCTTGACGAGCTGCGCTCCCATGTTCTCGTAAGGGTCGGTCAGCTCGATCTCCTCGGCGACGGTGACGCCGTCCTTGGTGACCGTCGGGCTGCCCCAGCCCTTGTCAATCACGGCGTTCCGTCCGCGGGGGCCGAGTGTGCTCTTGACGGCCCTGGCCAGCTTGGAGACGCCGCTGGCCAGTTTCTGCCGCGCCTCCTCATCGTAGGCCATAATCTTCGCCACGGTGATCTCTCCTTCGACGCTCTCGTGCGCCATCGGCCCGCGAGACTAAGTTTCGTCATGACCCGGGACGACGGGGGGGACGGGCTACCGGTCGACCCGGCCCCTCACTTGGGTATTTCATCGCCTCCTCTCCGCAATTCGCGTACCGCGTCGGCTTCCCGATTCTTATTCCTTGTTATCAAAGGGTTTGCGAAATGATCAGACCCTCGTCGATAGGGCCGAGGCTGCCCTTTTGGCAGTTCAGCCACGGTTTTGTCACTCTCGTCCGAGGTTCGCTGGTGGACGAATGGGGTTGACTCCGGGCGGATGATCGGCGACTTGGAGGGGTCGCCGGGGGGAGGGTGGGAATCCAGGGAAGGGAGTCGCCATGAAGCATGGTCCAGGTGGCGCGAGGAGGCGGAGGCTCCGCTCGCCGGTGATCGCCCTTTTGTGCATGCTGGCACTGGGGGCGATCGCGCCGCGGGAGGGTCGGTTCTCCTGGCTGCGAGGCGCTCGGGAGTTGCATCGCGAACTGGAATCGACTGGCGCCGCGGGATACTACGAGGGCCTGCTCAACGCCGGAATCGCGAGGTCGCCAGGGAGGGAAGTCGAGCCTCCTCGACCGGCTCGGCCAGAGGGCTGGGTGGCGTTCGTCGACTCCGGGATCATCGCGTTCGAGCCGGGTTATCGCCGCTGGCGGATGAAGGCGGGAGTGGACACGTTCTGGAACGGGAATCCGTTCCGAACGAATCGGTTGGGATTCCGTTCCCCGGAGATCTCGATTGAGAAGCCCCCGGGAACGTATCGCGTGGTCGTCCTGGGTTCGTCGAACACGATGGGGCATGGGGTCGACGACGACTCGGTCTACGTCCGGTTGTTGGAGCGCTGGTTGAACGAGGAGGTCGGGCCGGAGGGACCCCGAGTCGAGGTGGTGAATCTCGCCTCGTCGGGCGAGTCTCCCTCGCAACGTCTTTCGCGGCTCAAGGAGGACGTGGAGCGACTCGACCCGGACTGGATTCTTTGCGACGCCTCGGTGATCGACGTCTCGCTGGAGGAGCTTCATCTCGATCAGATGATTCGGACCCGGGTCGAGATCCCCCTGCCCTACGTACGCCGAGCGATCGCGAAGGCGCGGGTCTCGTCCGACGACACCTCGCCGGTGATCCAGTCTCGGCTCAGAACGGTCGCCGAGGACCTTCTGCGGGGGGCCTACGAGGGTTGGGGCGAGGAGAGTCGGCGGTTGGGTACGCCGGTCGCGGTGATTCTGCTTCCCAGGGCCGACCAGAAAGCCAGGAACCCGACCCTTCGCCGGCTCATGCTCGATCTTTCCGAGCGAAACGGACTGAGGATCTACGACTTGCTCGACGCGTTCGAGACGTTGACCCCCGAGGAATTCCGGGTCGCCCCCTGGGACAACCACCCCAGCGTCCTGGGGCATCGTGTGATTTTCGAGGCACTTCGCGCGGCGATCCTTCGGGACGGGGGCTGCCCTGGCCTGAGATTCTCGACCCGTCGGTTGTCGATCGAGAAAAACGCCTCAACTTGACTTCCGACGAGTCCGCCGCCCGCCGACGAAGCTATCGAAGACGTATTTCCCAAGGTCGTCCGCACCACAGTAGGCGGCGACGCCCTGGGTCGCCCTGGCCATCTCATCGACGAAGTTCACCAGGCCGAGGTAGAAGTAGTCCTCGACGAGCGCGAAGCTGGAGACGCGAATGCCCGCCGAGGCGCAACGCCTGGCCTCGGCGAGGGTGTGGGCGGCGGTCTTTTCAGACGGGGGGTAGATGAGCACCACGTCCCTTCCTTCGAGGTGGGCGGTGGGCTCTCCGTCGGTGATGACGATGATTTGCTTGTTCGCCGCGGCCTGCCGGCTCAGGAGACCTCGGGCCAGTTTCAGTCCCGCGTGGATGTTCGTGAAGTGCTGGGGAACGCGTTTCGGCGGGTTGTCCAGGTCGAAACGCAGGTGAACCCTGCTATCGAAGAGGCTGACCGGCTTCGGCGCCGAGTTCAGCAACTCGCGTTCGGTCATGCGGTTGGCATAGGTGTAGAAGCCCACCATCTGGATCGAGTCCTGGGCGAACTGGGCCCGGACCATCGCTTGCAGTGCCAGCGCGACCTTCTTGGTCATCTCGTACTTGCCATAACGGCCCATCGATCCGCTCAAGTCGATCAGGACGAC
>JBFWRA010000768.1:0-3430 GCA_050249155.1 Isosphaeraceae bacterium
TCGCGAGACTCGCGAGAAGCGAACGACCGAACCACACGGTGGTCCTCATGACCCCAACTCCCTTGAAAATCGACACCGCTCCCGCCGCGCGCGGGAACCCTCCTGGTTCCGTGCCACGACGCCAGAGCCTCAACGCTCGCGTGGCCTCCATCCCGCCGGGCGAGTTGGAGAATTCCGCATTTCCTGGATTTACTCGGTTCAATCGAATCCCAAAAACCAATGAAAACCATTCCATACACAATTCGACCTTGACGACCGCGGCGATGACGTCAATCGCGAGCGCACGCGATGGCGATCGGTTCCGGAGGAGTGACCGGGCATGAGCGTCTGGGCGATCTCGGATCTTCATCTCTCGCACGCCCGACCCGATCGCCGGGAACGTTACGCGGAGCGCTGGCGCGACCACGCGCGGAAGCTCGAATCGCAATGGCGGAGCGCGGTCGCGCCCGGGGACCTGGTCCTGTTGCCTGGTGACCTCTCGATGGCCAGGAATCACCGCGACGCGCAGCCCGACCTCGCCTGGCTGGAGAAGCTGCCGGGCACGAAGGTGCTTTCTCCGGGGAACCACGACGCCTGGTGGAACGGGGTGGACAAGATCCGTCCCCTGCTCAGACCGTCGGAGCTGGCCGTGGGAGGGGACGCGGTGTCGGTCCTCGGGGCGGTCGTCTGCGGAACCCGGGGAGTACCCGCTCTGATCGAGGAGCCCAACGCGGCCCAGAAGGCCGAGGAGGCCCGCGAGCTGGAAGCCCTCGATCAGGCGCTGGAGACGGCGTCGAGGCTTCGTCGTCCGGGAGAACCGCTCTACGTGCTCTGGCACTTTCCGCCGTTCGACCCGCATCGCAGGCCAGGGCCTTGCGTCGCGAGGTTGGAGCGCGCGGCGGTCACGGCCTGCGTCTACGGCCACCTCCACGCGATGAGCCAGTGGGCGATCGCCGTGCAAGGGGTCGTCAATGGCGTGCGTTACGCCTGCGTGGCCGCCGACGCGGTCGGGTTCCGGCCCCTTCGGATCGACGGAACGCGTCGCTGAGACCGTGTCGAGTGTCGGAACGGGGTGGACCGCGCGGATGGAATGATCCGCTCCACCGGCATAATCCTCACGAACGTCGCCCGCCTGGCCGATCCTTACTCCTGGGGAAAGTGGCCGTCGCGGTCCCCGGCCTGTCACCGTCGGTCAGCGCGAGGAGAATGTCGGAGGGTTGGCGATGGACGGCGTGGGAAGCGACCTTGGCAGCGAGAGGGGCCTTCGCTAGAATCCGCCACACCTCGGGGGTCGTCGTCCCGAGCCTCTTCGCGAGAGGCTCCGGCCATCCAAAGCCCGGCCCGAGACGTCCGTCCCTTCTCGTCCGTGGTCATCTCCACGACCGCCGCGCCGACGTTTCGCCCGTAGGATGCGGGTCTGATGTTCCCGACCGCCCCGAAATTCGCCCAGCGGGGAGGTCGTCGTCCGTCTGTCCCATGGAAGGAGGCTCGATGAGCACGATCCCGACACCCAAGGCTCAGGTTCGCGTTCATGTGCGCTGGATGATCCGTCGCGACATGCCCGAGGTTCTGTCCATCGAGCACGCCAGCTTCGAATACCCCTGGTGCGAGGAGGAGTTCCTTCGTGTGCTCCGCCAGCGCAACTGCATCGGCATGGTCGCCGAGCATGGGGAACGCGTCATCGGGTTCATGATCTATGAACTCCACAAGAACAAGCTCCAGGTGCTGGACTTCGCCACGCACCCGGAGTTCCGCCGGATGGGCGTGGGCCGACAGATGCTGGCCAAGCTCGTCGGCAAGCTCTCGAACCACCGCAGAACTCGAATCGCCCTGCACATCCGCGAGACGAACCTGGCCGGGCAGCACTTCTACCGAATTCAGGGCTTCCGCGCGACGGGCGTCATCCGCGAGAACTACCCCGACACGGGCGAGGACGCCTACCAGATGGTCTACCTTCTCGACGAATCGCTGGTCGAGGAATCGCACGTCCCGACCAACCGGATCGCCCGGCAAATCGAGAACTGAGCCAGGACCCGAGCCGACCAGGCCGTCACGACGAACTCGCCCCACACAAAGCCGAGGACCGCGACCCCAGGCCAGGGAAGGCCAAGGGTCGCGGTCCTTCGTATTACCTTGAAACCCATATTACGCTTCATTGTGTCGCGGCTTCGCCCGCTTCCAGCCTCCCTTCCCGATTTCCGTCGCGCGAGGTGTCAACCCAGGCGAACCGCCGCGCTCCTGAAGGCGGGTTTCTTGGCTCGATCGAACCACGTTGTGAATCCCTGGTCGATCGTCCCGGTCTCCCTCTCCAGAGCGGGAAAGATCACGAGGTCCACCGCGGCGGGGTTCAAGGATCGGCCGATCCGGTCGGTTGAACGTCCAGGGTTGGCTCGCATCCCGGAGGAATGCTGGTCGAAGGCCTGGCGATCCACGTGGCTGAAGTCGTGCGAGTGCGGCGGTTGGAACCCGCTCTCATGTAAGCCTCCGCTCGGGAATCGGGGCTCGGGGCCAGGGTTCGCGAGGCCCGGCGACGAGAAATTCCTCGTCATCGTCTGGAATGCGTTTTGTGGGCCCCGGCCCCCGCCGTGGTTGGAATACTCGTTGAACGCCCGGTCCATGAAGCTGGTATCCGCCAGCCATCGGCGTTGGTCGCTCGTACTGTAGCGCAGCCCCATGCTTTCGTGATACAGCGTTCCATCCTGGAGCGTGTTGACATGATAGAGTCCGAACGTGTGGCCGGCTTCGTGGAGGACCACGTCAGCCAGGGCCAGCGCCGTATCCGCCGCGGAGCCCCAATTCTCGTCGCCGACGAAGGCGACGTCCGTCAGGTTGTCATTGTAGAAATCGATATCACACGCGATGTGTTCGGCCCAGCCGCCATACGGGGTCTCATCCGCCGCGGTGTTCCCGCCGAGGAAGATCGTCGTGGCCCCGGCACCTTCGACGGCCAGGCCTGTATGCCTGTGAACGGTAATGCCAAACGGATTCAGGTCCGCCTGGAGGTGGCTCATGAGCGAAGTAATGATGGTTTCCCGGTCGGCGCGGTTGGGGAGAAAGGCGTAACTCGTGATCCCGTCTCCTTTCGGGTCGAGCACCTTGGTCATGGTGCCCCAATCCGTTCCCGCCCAGCGAACGAGGTCCGCCGACGAAATGTTCACCGCCTCGAAGTTCAAGTAGAGCGGTCGGGAGACGCGTTCGATCCTGATCGCATCGGCGCCAACGTAGCCGTTGGCCGCGTTGGTGAGCTGGACGCGGAGCACGCCGCCGCTGACCGTGAACGTTCCGAGGTTCTTCCAGTTGGTCGCGGCGTCGTTGAAGTCGTTGGGGGCCAGCTTCTGGTTGATCAGGCTGGTCGTCAGGGGGGTCGTTCCGTCCAGGACGGTGTAGGGGGCGTCGGTGGCTCGGTTGGGGTGGGCCGGCCACGTGGCCGCGACCTTGTAGCTGCCGGGCG
>JBFWRA010000769.1:0-3420 GCA_050249155.1 Isosphaeraceae bacterium
GGTCGGTCGGTGATCCCCCACGGCCATGACAACATGGCGACCGGCTTCCTGGTGCTCAAGGGGACGCTCCGTGGCAGGCACTGGGATCGCGTCGAGGATCACAAGGATCATTACCTGATCCGCCCGACGATCGACCGGACGTTCCGCCCTGGCGAGTTCTCGACGATCAGCGACCATAAAGACAACGTCCACTGGTTCACCGCCGAGGACGACCCCGCCTTCCTCTTCAACATCCACGTGAACGGGAGCGACGCTGGCAACCCCAAGACCCCCGGCCGGGTCTACGTCGATCCGCTGGGAGAGGCCGTGGCCGGCGGCCTGGTCAAGGCCCCGAAGATCACCTACGGCGTGGCCAACCGCAAGTACGGTTGACCGGCGATCGAGGCGTACTCCCACGTGAGAATCCAACGCCACCCCACATGGCGTCGGCCGATGGAATCGGCACTCGGGGTCGGCTACACTGACGACCCCCGAGGGTCGTGCCCTCCCACCCTCCGTCCGACCATCGTCGCCGGACCGCTTCCAACCCTTGTTTCGACCGAGGAAACCGACGTGCCAAGCACCCTGAGATTCCGACTCGCCTGGTTGCCCTGGAGCCTGGCCTGGGCCGCCATGCTCACCACCCCGCCCGCGAGGGCCGACGTCTCTCTTCCAAACCTCTTCACCTCGCACATGGTTCTTCAGCGCGACCAGAAGGATCGGGTTTGGGGCAAGGCCGATCCCGGCGAGGAGGTCACCGTCTCCATCGCGGGTCAGTCCCAGACCGCCAAGGCGGGCGACGACGGCAAGTGGACGGTGACCCTCGACCCCATGCCCGCCGGGGGTCCGCATACCCTGACGGTCAAGGGTAAGAACACCGTCACCCTGGAGGACGTCCTGGTCGGCGAGGTCTGGATTTGCTCCGGACAGTCGAACATGCAGTGGTCCGTCGCCCAGTCCAACGACCCCGACCTGGAGAGTCTCGCCGCCGATTATCCCAAGATCCGGTTCATCTCCGTGCCGCAAGTCGGCACGCAGGAGCCGAAGGACGATTTCAACGGCAAGTGGGAAGTCTGTTCGCCCTCGACGGTCAAGCAATTCTCCGCCGTGGGCTACTTCTTCGGCAGGCAGCTCCATCAGACCCTTGGCGTGCCGATCGGCCTGATCGACGACGCCTGGGGTGGCTCCGCCTGCGAAGCCTGGGTCCGCCGCGACCTGCTCCAGAAGGACGAGAAGTACGCCCCGCTCCTGGCGCGTTGGGAGGCGATGGAGAAGAACCCCGACGCCAACAAGGCCGCGATGAACGGCAACGCCCGACCCGCGAACATCTATAACGGTGTGCTCAAGCCGACCATCGGCTACGGCATCCGCGGCGTCATCTGGTATCAAGGGGAGTCCAACGCCGGACGAGCCTACCAGTACCGCGACCTCTTCCCCCTGATGATCCAGAGCTGGCGGGACGAGTGGGGCATCGGCGACTTCCCCTTCTACTGGGTCCAACTCGCCGACTTCATGGCGGAGAAGCCCGAGCCTGGAGATAGCTCCTGGGCGGAGCTTCGCGAGGCGCAGACGATGACGTTGGACCGCTTGCCGAACACGGGTCAGGCGGTGATCATCGACCTCGGCGAGGGGAAGGACATCCACCCGAAGAACAAGCAGGACGTGGCCAAACGGCTGGCTCGAATCGCGCTGGCCAAGGACTACGGCGTGAACGTCGCGCACCAGAGCCCGCGCTACAAGTCGATGGAAGCGAAGGATGGCAAGGTCGTGCTGAGGTTTGAGCACGTCGGGCCGGGGCTCCGCACGTTCGACGTGGCCGACGCGCTGGGGTTCACCGTCGCCGGCGGCGACCAGAAGTTCGTCAAGGCCAAGGCGAAGGTGACCGGCAAGGACACCATCGAGGTTTCGGCCGAGGGGGTCTCCGAGCCAGTCTCCGTCCGCTACGCCTGGGCCGACAACCCGGTCTGCAACGTCTACAGCGGTGACGGCCTGCCGCTGACCCCGTTCCGGACCGATGACTGGCCCGGGGTCACCGCCGAGGCGAAATGACCTGGGTCCTCGGGCCGGCGGCGGTCGAGATCGGGTGGTTCGACCCGATCTCGACCCCGATCCCAATCGTAACCGGCTCGGAACAGCCTGGCCCCTCGGAGCGTCCCGGATTGCTTGGGCAGCCCTGACAGCCACTCCCCCCAGGCCCGCAGCCCGGGACGCCCCTGGCCGACCGTCGCCAGTAACCGCGTCCCAGAAAGACCACCGCCCCGAGCACCAGCGCCAGGGCCGCGAGGTCTTGCCAGCCGAACGCCGTGGCCGGAGTCATCGCTCAGGCTCCTCCCAGGACGAGCATGCCCACCTGGTAGGCCGCCAACGCGCCAAGATACGCGAGCGCGGTCATGTAAGTGAACGAGAGGGCGGCCCACCACCAGCTTCCCGTCTCCCGACGGATCACGACGAGGGTCGAGGAGCACTGGGCGCAGAGGGCGAAGAAGATCATGACCGAAAGGGCGACCGGCACGTTGAACAGCGGCCTTCCCGAGTCCCGCCAGGTGGCCCGCTTCAAGGCGTCGATCAGCCTGCCCTCCCCCTCCTCCTGATCGGCGTCGCCGACGTCGAAGATCACGCCGAGCGACGCCACCACCACCTCACGCGCTGGGAACGACGCGAGCACCGCGCTGCCGATCCGCCAGTCCCAGCCCAGCGGTCGAACCGCCGGCTCGATCAGGCGGCCCGCCCTGCCGAGCAGGCTCCGCCGTTTTTGCTCGCCGTCGAGTCGGACGTCCTGGGCGTTGAGGGAGGCTTCCAGGGCGGCGATCCGAACGTCGTCCCCGTCGGCCCTGGCACGCTCGAGGTCGGTCGCGATCACCTCGCGCTCGGCCAGCAAGGGCGCGGCCTCGCTGGGGGAGAGCCTTGGGTAATACAGCGCTCCCCACATGACGATCGAGACCGCCAGGATCAACGTTCCGGCGCGCTGGAGAAACGACCAGGCCCGCTCGACCATTCGGTGGACCACCACGCGAAGCGACGGCCATTTATACGAGGGGAGTTCCATCACGAACGGCGGCGTCGCGCCCCGCAGCAGCGTCCGCTTGAACACGAGGGCCGCGAGGGCCGCGACCACGATCCCCAGCGCGTACAGGCAGAAAAGGGTGATCCCTTGTAGGCTGAGTAGTCCACCGACGAAGCGGCGGTTCGGTATGAACGCGGCGATCATCAGGGCGTAAACCGGCAGCCGGGCGCTGCAACTCATCAAGGGAGCCACCAGGATCGTCGTCAGGCGGTCCCGGCGGTTCTCGATCACCCTGGCGGCCATCACCCCGGGAATCGCGCACGCGAACGACGACAGCAGCGGGATGAACGACTTGCCGCTCAGACCCAGCTGAGACATCAGGCGATCCATCAAGAACGCCGCGCGCGCCAGATAGCCGCAGTCTTCCAGCAGGGCCA
>JBFWRA010000770.1:0-3416 GCA_050249155.1 Isosphaeraceae bacterium
ACTTGGCCCGAACTTCGCGGGATCGCATGTCAACCTCGGCGACGCGTACACCCTGCTCGGCAGACACGACGAGGCACGCGAGGCGTACGAAGCGGCGGTTCAGGTCGATCCGCGATTCGCCGCGGGACACGCCAGGATGGGGGCCAGCCTGATCCGTGAGGAACGGCTCGTGGAGGCGTTCGAGGCCCTGACGATGGCCACGGAACTCGCTCCGAACGAGCCCGACCACTGGCGGGCTCTCGGAGAGTTGTACTCGTCGGTCGAGGAGTACGCGCCGGCGTTCGTCTGCTGGCGACGGGTGATGGATCTCTCCCCTCAGAGGAACGTCTCCACGCACCGGGCGCTGGGCTGGGCCCTCCAGGAGGAAAACCGGCTGGCCGAGGCCGAGGCCGAGTTTCGGGCGGCGATCGCCTTGGACCCGACCTCGGTGGAGTCCCTCGTCGATCTGGGTTTCTTGCTCGAAGAGAACGGCGACATGGCCGGCGCGGAGACCTGCCTGCGCGCGGCGATTCGATTGAACCCCGCGCACGGACTGGCCAACGCCCGACTGACCTCGATGCTCCGTCGGAACCTGCCCGACGCGGATTTCGAGCGGACCAAGGCCCTATTGGAAGACCCAGCCACTCCCGACACCTTCAAATGCTCGCTTCACTTCAGCCTGGGCCAGGCCCACGACGCTCGGGGAGACCACCCCGCCGCGGCCCGACACCTGGCGGCCGCGAACGCGCTTCAACTCGCGAAGTTCCGGCCGCACCGGCGATTCTCGGCCGAGGAGCATGAGCGCTTCCACGACGGCCTCATTCGGGTCTTTGACCACGACTTCTTCGCGAGAGCCGCGGGCGCGGGACTGGCCACCCGCCGCCCTGTCTTCGTCGTCGGGTTGCCCCGATCGGGAACCTCGCTGGTGGAGCAAGTGCTCGCCAGTCATCCCCAGGTCCTGGGCGCGGGAGAGCTCCCCCTCGGCCGGCGCATGTTTCTGTACTTGCCGATCGCGACGGGTTCGGAAGCCGAGGCGGTCGATTGCGTGCCGAAACTCGACACGTCGACGATCCGTCGACTTTCGGTCGCCTACCTCAATCGGCTCGACGCGATCGCGGGTACGAGCCGGGACCGGGTCGTCGACAAGATGCCCGACAACGTGATGTTTCTCGGCCTACTGGTCGCCCTCTTTCCAAACGCGACGGTCATCCATTGCCGGCGCGACCTGCGCGACGTCGCGCTGTCGTGCTGGATGAGCGACTTCCGTAGCGTCTTCTGGTGCTGCGACAAGGACCACATCGCCAAGCGGTTTCGAGAGTACCTTCGGCTGATGGACCACTGGCGCGAGGTCATCCCCTCGCCGATCGTCGACGTCGACTACGAGGCGATGGTGACGGACCTCGAAGGCAACACGAGACGCCTGCTGACCGCGATGGGCCTGGACTGGCATCCCAATTGCCTTGAGTTCCATCGGACGGATCGCCCGGTGCGGACTTCGAGCGCCACGCAGGTTCGGCAGCCTCTTTACACGCGATCCGTCGGCCGCTGGCGACACTACGAACACGAACTCCGCGACCTCTTCGCGGCGATCCCCGCGAACCCCGATCGTTCTGAATGAAAGGAGGGTTGAGAACGACCTTCCGGCCATCGATTCCCAGTCGATCCTTAGCCTGGGCGAGAGGTCCGCTCTCCCCAGACGATCGAGCGGACGATCTTGCCGAGTTCGACGACCGTCACGGGAACGAGTGAGAGCAGCATCACCAGGAACCACTCCTGGGCGGGGTAGGGCGTCAGATCGAACACGGAACGGGTGACTGGCAGAAGGATCAAGCTCGCCTGAAGCATCCCCGACGTGGCGACGGCGGCGAACATCCACGGGTTCGTGAACAGGCCGAGTTGCGGAAGCGTGTAACGCTGGCTCCGGCAGCCGAACGCGAAGAAGAGCTGCGAGAAGGCGAGGACCATCAGGGAGGTCGCCCGAGCGTGCGCCAGTGACTCCGCGTCGCCGGGTTGGTAGATCATCCCGAACGCGATCCCGGTCACGATCGCGACCAGGGTTCCGTTGAAGAGGATCGTCAGACCTCGGGACCAGGTGATGACAGGTTCCTGGGGAGGGCGAGGCGGGCGCGTCATGACGTCGGGCTCGGGCGGCTCCATGCCCAGCGCCAGCGCGGGGAGACTGTCGGTGACGAGGTTGACCCAGAGGATCTGCAGCGCGGTCAACGGTGCGGGCCAGCCGATCACCGCGGCGAACAGCATCACCAGCACCTCGCCCGCGTTGCAGCTTAAAAGGAAAAGCACGAACTTCTGGATGTTGTCGAAGATCCCGCGGCCTTCCTCGACGGCGTTGACGATCGACGCGAAGTTGTCGTCGGTCAACACCATGTCCGAGGCTTCCTTGGTCACGTCCGTGCCCGTGATCCCCATCGCGATGCCGATGTCGGCGGCGTCGACGGCGGGGGCGTCATTGACCCCGTCCCCGGTCATCGCCACGACGTCGCCGCGTCTCTTCCAGGCGCGGACGACCCTCAGTTTGTGCTCCGCGGAGACTCGAGCGTAGACCGGCACGCGTGTGACCAGTTCGCCCAGTTCGTCGTCGGTCGTCTCGTCGAGTCGAGCGCCGGTGAGCGCCATTTCCTCCTCGGCGGCCAGTCCCAGTTCGTGCGCGATCGCCAGGGCGGTCTCGTGGTGATCTCCGGTGATCATGACGGGGCGGATGCCGGCCTGTCGGCAACGCGCCACGGCCTCTCGGGCCTCGTCGCGAGGAGGGTCGATCATCCCGACCAGCCCCGTGAAGCTCAGATCCTTCTCCTCGAACTTCCCGTCGTCCGCGTTGGGAAATCGCCGCTCGGCCAGGGCCAGCACTCGAAGCGCCCGGCCGGCCATCTCCGAATTCTCCGCCATGATCTCGCGGCGGCGATCGTCGGTCAGCGGAACCTCGGTGCCGTCCCGCCATTCCCGGTCGCAACTCCGAAGCAGGATCTCCGGCGCTCCCTTGGTCAGCATCAGAGCGGACCCGTCGGGCTCTCGAACGATCACCGACATGGTCTTTCGGTCCGAGTCGAACGGGATCTCCAGGATCACGTGCTCGTCCGGGGCCGAGGCTTCCATGTCGGCCTTCAACGCGGCGACGATCAGGGCGCCTTCGGTCGGGTCGCCGATGACCTGCCACCCCTCGTCCCCCTGGCCCTTGGGAATCACCTTGGCGTTGTTGCACCAGGCGGCGATCTTGAGCGCCCGGGCGAGTTCGGGTTCGCCGCCTGGGTCGACCGCGTCGGACCCCTCGCGGAGAAACTCGCCGGTGGGGGAGTAGCCTGATCCCGTGACCTGGTAGCGGCCCCCGGCGGTCCGAATCTCGCGAACCGTCATCTCGTTGCGTGTGAGAGTGCCGGTCTTGTCCGAACAGATCACCGTGACCGAGCCCAGGGTCTCGACGC
>JBFWRA010000771.1:0-3412 GCA_050249155.1 Isosphaeraceae bacterium
GACCGAGAGTCGGATCGACCTGAGTCACTCCCAACCGTTCTGGGCCCATGGCGTGCCCGACCTGGCCACGGTGCATAATGGCCACGTCACGAACTACCATCGACTCCGCCGGCTCTACCGGCAACGGGGCGTCCGGTTCCATACGGAGAACGACTCGGAAGTCATCGGGGTTTACATCCGCGATCGACTCGATCGCGGCCGGACCCTAGCCCAGGCCCTGGTCGATTCGCTGGACGACCTCGACGGTGCCTACAACTACCTGGTCGCCTCGCCCGAGGGCCTGGCGGTGGTCCGCGACCGTCACGGTTTCAAGCCGCTGGTGATCGCCGAGACCGACGCCTTCGTGGCCGTCTCGACGGAGGAGATCGCCCTCCGCCGCGCGCTCCCCGGAGACTACGAGGTGACCGAACCTCCTCCCGGAAGGGCGACGTTGTATCCCCTTTCGAGTCCCGCCCTGGTCTGACTCGCGGGTGACGTTCAACTCAACCTTTGACCCCGACGTGCGAAACTTATGGACGAAGTCTCGATCGCGTGTGGCGACCTGCCGACGAGGGCCGTCAACGAGGCGTTGCGAGCCGCGATCGCCGACGGCGCGCGGGTCGTCAGGCTCCTCGACCCGGCGGCCAGGCATAATCTGGGCGTGGGCCTGCCCGAAGGGGTGAGGCTCGTGATCGAAGGGAGCGCCGGTTACTACCTGGCGGGTCTCAACGACGGAGCGACGGTCGAGGTGCGCGGAAGCGTGGGCTGGGGAGCGGCCGAGAGTATGCGACTGGGCCACGTCACGATCGGCGGGGACGCGGGGAACGCCGTCGCGGCGTCGATCCGATCGGGAACCGTGGTCGTTCGGGGCAACGCGTCGACCCGCGCCGGAATCGCGATGAAGGGAGGTGCCCTGGTCGTCGGGGGCGGGGTCGGCCCGATGGCCGGCTTCATGATGCAGAAAGGGATCATGGTCGTCTGTGGCGACGCGGGAGACGGCGTGGCCGACAGCATGTACGCGGGGACGATCTACGTCGGAGGCGCGACCGGCGAGTTTGGGGCCGACGTGGTGGAGGCGGAGTTCACCGACGAGGACGCGAAGCTCGTCGGCGACCTGCTCTCCGCCTGCTCGACGCCCGCCCCGCCTCGCTTTCGGAAACTGGTCTCCGGACGAAGGCTCTGGAACTTCTCCCGATCCGACCTGGCAACCTGGAAGGCCGCCCTGTGATCGACTCGAACCCGTTGCCAGAGTTCCCGGAATCCCATTCGCCGAAAAGCGCTCCGCTCCAACGCCGACGCGACTTTCTTCGCATCCCGGTGTATACGCTCGTGGTTTCTCAGACGCTCTTCCGGGTGATCCCCGAGTTCCGGCCGGGGATGGCCGGTGTGGTCTGCTGGCTGTTCGGGCTGGAGCTGGTTCCCCTGTTCGCGCGGATCATCCTGGGGCTCGCGCTGGTCTCCGCGGCGTTTCGTCGGCCGTTCTGGACGAAACGACGCGTTTTCCTCTGGGGTTTGCTCGTCCTCCTGGCGCTGTCGGACGCGCTGTTCGCTCGCTACCCGTCGTCGTTCGACGGTCGCCCGAGCCGGGTCCCGTTTCGAGTTCCCCTGGACGGCCCGGTCACCGTCGGCTGGGGAGGGGGCACGCCCAGCGAGAACTACCACGTAGTCGCACCCGACCAGCGCTGGGCTTACGACCTCCTGGTCACCCAAAACGGCCAATCCCACAAGGGAGAGGGACAGCTTCTGACCGACTATCATATTTACGACATGAAGATTCTCTCGCCTTGCGACGGCGAGGTCGTCGCGGTCTTCAAGGACGATCCGGACATGCCCGTCGGAGAACTCGGCGGGGGTACGACGCCCGCGGGGAACCACGTCGTCTTGAAAGTTTCGCCGGACGAGTATCTCTGGCTCTGTCACTTGAGGCCACGCTCCGCCCTGGTGAGGCAAGGGGATCGGGTCAAGCGGGGAGATCCACTCGGCCGGGTGGGGAACTCTGGCAACACCAGCGAGCCTCACCTTCACATCCACCTGCAGAACACACCGTTGGCGGGGTTCGCCGAGGGCATCCCCTTGCCGTTCCATGACTACAAGACCGCCGACGGCCGCTTCGTCGAAAAGGGGATTCCCACCGGAGGGATCGGCCCGGACGGTTCCCTGCTCGGCCAGGTGATCGAGAACGCGTCCTTGGTCCCCGCGGATTCTCCGAAAGAGTGACACGTCCCACGGAACGACCCATGTCCCGAAACGAACCCGACCCGACTCCCACACCGACGACCCACGCCTCGGACCCTTCCCCTCGGGAGTCGTCTGGAGTGTTCAGTCCCGGGGTCATTGAAGACATCCAGATCAAGGCGAATCTGGCACGCTACCGGATTCGGGGTTTCGGCACGCTTCGCCCACGCACCTGGGCGACGTTCGACGACCTCACGTTCGTGCCCGGGACGCTCACGCGAATCCCGCTGGAAGGATATCGCGAGAAGTGTTCGACGCGGACGATCCTGGGAACCCGGTTCGCCAAGCGGCCGCTGGAACTCGAGATCCCGCTCATGGTGACCGGGATGAGCTACGGGGCCCTGTCGAAGAACGCGAAGACCGCCCTGGCGCGTGGGGCGAGCCGGGCGGGCACCTCGACCACCACTGGCGACGGCGGCATGCTCGACGTCGAACGGGCCGAGTCGCGCAAGCTCGTCGTCGAGGTCCTGCCCAGTCGTTATGGCATCGATATCCGACACCTCCGACAGGCCGACGCCCTGGAATTGACCATCGGCCAGGGGGCCAAGCCCGGCACCGGCGGCCTGCTCCTCGGGTCCAAGGTCTCCGAGGAGATCGCCGGGATTCGCGACCTGCCTCCGGGAGTCGATCAGCGCTCCCCTTGCCGGCATCCGGACTTCCTCGGCCCCGACGACATGGTCGTCAAGATCGAGGAACTTCGCGAGGCGACCCACTGGGAAATCCCGATCTTCGTGAAGATGGGGGCCTCTCGGGTCTTCGACGACGTTCGGCTCGCGGCGAAAGCGGGTGCCGACGTGGTCGTCGTCGACGGGATGGAAGGGGGGACGGGCGCTTCTCCCGAACTGCTTCAGGAGCACACGGGCATCCCCACCCTGGCGGCGGTCTGCGAGGCCCGCGCGGCCCTGGAGGACGTCGGCCTGTTCGGTAAGGTCCAACTCGTCCTGGCGGGCGGTTTGCGGAACGGAGCGGACTGCGCCAAGGCCCTGGCGCTGGGGGCCGACGCCTGCTATCTGGGCACCGCCCTGCTAATCGCCCTGAACTGCAACCGGCCGATCTTCGTCGAGGACTACGCGGCCATCGGCGCGGCCCCTTACTCCTGCCACCACTGCCATACCGGCCGGTGCCCCGTGGGCATCGCGACCCAGGACCCCATGCTATCAGCACGACTGGAGGTCGAGGACGCCGCGGAGCGCGTCTC
>JBFWRA010000772.1:0-3412 GCA_050249155.1 Isosphaeraceae bacterium
GGTCCCCGTCGTGGAAACGTGAAGCGTTACCTTGATCGGCCCGGCCAGGGTCAGGTCTTCCTCAAGAATCGGGGTCTGGTACGTGAGCACGTCGGGACGCTTCGACGCGAACCGCTGGTCGGCCACCATGTACTCCTTGACCATGCCGTTGACCACGTCGGTCACGAAGGGCACGGGCTTGGCGGGATCGCTCACGTACTCGTCGAACGCCTCGCCGTCGTCGGACGCCTCGGGCGGGTTGAACCCCAGCGCCCCCTCGGCCAGAAGGTAAACGCTCCTGGGTGTGATCGCCCTGGGGGGCCAGGCGTCGTATTCACGCCATTGGTTTCGCCCGGTCTCGAAGACGTGGGCCTCGGGCGACGGCTCGCCGTCGGTCTTGCCCTTCAAATGCCGCTCGAAGAACGGGAATTCGATCTTCTCCCGGAAATACTCGGACGTCTTGGAGTCGAACGCGGCGTCTCCCAGCGAGGAGCCGTCCCCCCGGCTCCAGCCGCCGTGGGACCAGGGACCCATCACCAGGAGGTTCGTCGCACCCGGCGAGCTCGACTCGATCGCCTTGTAGCATTCCAGCGCTCCGAAGAGGTTCTCGGCGTCGAACCATCCGCCAACGGTGAGCACGGCGGGGCGAATCCCCTTCAGATGCGGACGAACGTTCCTGGCTTTCCACCAGGCGTCGTAGACGCCGTGCTCCATGACCTCGTTCCAGAACGCCACTTCCCCCTTGAGCACCTTGGGGTCGAACTGGGCGAGCGGGCCGAGGCGGTGGAAATAGTCATAGCCGTCGGGAGTGCCGTGTTGGAACGTCGGCCGGTCCTTTGGGGGCCGGGTCGGTTCGGGTCGAGGCTTGCCGAAGACGGCCATGAAGTTGAAGCAGTGCGGCAGAAAGAAGGCCCCGTTGTGATGGAAGTCGTCGCCGATGAACCAGTCGGTCACCGGGGCCTGGGGCGAGGCCGCCTTGAGCGCGGGGTGGGCGTCGATCAGGCCGCAGGCCGTGTAAAACCCAGGATACGAGATTCCATACATGCCGACCTTGCCGCTATTGCCCTGGACGTTCTTGACGAGCCAGTCGATCGTGTCGAACGTGTCGGTGCTCTCGTCGAACTTCGACCCGTCCTTCTCGGGCCGCATGTTGACGAATTCACCCTCCGACATCCATTTCCCTCGAACGTCCTGATAGACGAAGATATATCCCGACTTGCCGAACAGGGGAGAAGGCCCGAGATCGCTCTTGGAACGGTCGACGCCGTAGGGACTGACGGTGTAGGGCGTCCTGGTCAGGAGGATCGGGTAGAGGTTGTTCGCGGCGGCGTCCTTGGGAACGTAAACGGCGGTGAAGAGCCGGACGCCGTCCCGCATGGGAATCTTGTATTCGTATTTCGTATAACGGGCTTTGACCTCTTCGAGGCCCTGAGAGAGGGCCAGGGTGGGGTGAAGCCACGTCGCCAACCAGAGTGAAAGCCAGAGAGTTCGAGTCGTCGGGCGTCGCATCGGGCGCGTCTCCTGGCGTTCCCTCGGGGCGTCGGGGTCTCGGGAACGTCGGCGATCACCATAGCCGACGGACCTCGCCCACGCAACGCGCCAGACTCCTTGAGATCCGCGCCCGATTCTCGGTGGAACGGCCACCCTGGCCTCGGTTACATTCGCGACATGAACACGATGCCACCGACCCATGAGATGGAGCGCGCCTACCTTCGGGGCGATGCCACTTACGACGGCCTGTTCTTGCTGGGCGTCCGCACCACGGGCGTGTTTTGTCGACCGAACTGTCCCGCGCGGAAGCCCTTGCCAAGGAACGTGGAGTACTTCCCGAACGCCAGGGCGGCGCTCGCCGCGGGCTATCGGCCTTGCAAGCGTTGTCGGCCGGCCGGCCAGGACGACCGGCCCCACTGGGTCAGAGACTTGCTGGCCGAGGTGGACGCCTCGCCCGACTCCCGGATCACGGGCAAGGACCTTCAGGCCAGGGGGATCGACCCGGCCACCGTTCGGCGCTACTTCCTCAGGCATTTCGGGCTCACGTTCCAGGCGTATTCCAGGGGGAGACGGCTGGCCCTGGCGTTCGATCAGATCCGCGAGGGGCGTTCCCTGGACGTCGCGGCGCTGGGGAGTGGGTTTGATTCGCACAGCGGGTTTCGCGACGCCTTCGCCAGGGTCTTCGGCGTCCCTCCCGGCCGCGCGGGGGAAACGGACCGTGTGACCCTCGCCTGGCTGCCAAGCCCTCTCGGCCCGCTGCTGGCGGGCGCGACGTCGATCGGCGTTTGCTTGCTGGAGTTCACCGCGATCCGACCGCTGGAGGACCAGCTCAGGGCCGTCGGCAAGCGGCACGGGCTACCCGTCGTTCCCGGTACGAACCCGATTCTGGACCTCCTGCGGGCCGAGTTGTCGGCGTATTTCGCGGGGACGCTTCGCGCGTTCTCCGTTCCCCTGCATCTGGACGGGACCCCGTTTCAGTCGCGGGTCTGGAATGAACTGATCCGGATACCTTACGCCGAGACGATCAGCTACGAGGAGCTGGCGCGTCGCGTGGGAAACCCCGCCGCCTCGCGCGCGGTGGGCCGGGCGAACGGCCTGAACCGGATCGCGATCGTGATCCCCTGTCACCGGGTGGTGAACAAGGGGGGCGCGCTGGGCGGCTACGGGGGCGGCCTGCGCAGGAAGTCGTTCCTGCTCGACCTGGAGCGGTCCGCGGAACCATCGTGACGGCCGTGCGCGCTTCTCAGCCTCTCTTGGATTGCGGCGGCGGGTTCAATGGCAGCCGAACGCTGAACGTCGTGCCCTCACCCTCTTGGGTTCGCACGGAGATCGTGCCTCCGTGGGCCTTGACGATCCCGTAGCTGATCGAGAGGCCCAGACCGGTCCCCTGGCCAACTGGCTTGGTCGTGAAGAACGGGTCGAAGATTCGGTCGAGCACCTCCCGGGCGATGCCCGTGCCGTTGTCGATGACGTGGATGAAGACGCCGTCGCCCTGGGGAGTCGGCTCGGTCCGGACCGTGACGCGCCCCTTGCCGACGGCGCAGGCGTCGACCGCGTTCATCACCAGGTTCAACACGACCTGGTTGATCTTGCCAGGATAACAGGTCACCGGGGGCAGGGGGTTCTTCTCGGTGATCAGTTCCACCCCGAGTTTCCTCGCCTTGCCCTGGATCAGGTTGACCGTCGAGGCGACGCCCGCGTTCAGGTCGACGGCCTTGAGGTCCCCTTCGTCGGGCCTGGCGAAGTCGCGAAGGTCCTTCACGATCTGCTGGATGCGTCTCAGCCCCTCGCGTGACCGAGCGGTGAGTTTGTCAAGGTTGGGAAGGGCGTATTCCAGGTCGATCCGTTCGGAGGTCTCTCGCACCTGGGCGAGGATCTCCGGGGCGTGGACTTCCAGCGTGGCGTCCCCCTCGCGGTAATGTTCGATGAGCTGGCGGAGTGC
>JBFWRA010000773.1:0-3409 GCA_050249155.1 Isosphaeraceae bacterium
CTTTGCCTCGTCGAGGAAGCCGGCACCGTGATCGAGGGGAGCTGGCTTGGACCGCCGGGCGACCCCGAGGTGCTGGACGGCCTGAGCTATCGCGACAGGGCGTTGCTCTACCGTCGCCGCGAAGCGCTTCCCGCCGGTCCTTTCCGCCTGGTCATCCTCGACCTAGACGGCGTCGTCGGATTCGGCAACGACGACCTGGAGCGCTGCTCCGGGCTCGCCGACCTCGAGCGCCTGCGAGTGACCGGCACCGGTGTCAACGACGAGGGGCTCCGCCGCCTGAAGGACCTGCCCGAGCTGCGCATTCTCAATCTGGGAGAACCCGTGACTGGCGCGGGGTTCGCCGAGCTCAAGCGGTTCCCTCGGCTCGTCCAGGTGACTCTGCTGCGAGGTCGGGTCGAGGTCGCGGATCTCGCCGCGCTCGCCTCGGTTGGATCGCTTCGATACCTCACGTTCATCGAGACACTCGCCGACGCCTCGGCACTGGCGGCGCTCGGGGGGCTCTCCCACCTCGAAATGTTGAGCCTCCACGGGATGGACTTGCCCACCGAGGGCCTACGCCGGCTTTCCGGCCTGGGCGCGCTCACCCGGCTCGACCTGACCCGTTCGAAGCTCGACCTCCGCACCGTCGACGACCTGAGGAAACGGCTCCCTCCCGGCAGCGAGATCATCCTGGACGAGGTCGTGCCCGTGGAGGAGCCGGCACCGTAGGCGGCGTCAGTCTAGTCCAGACGGCACGGGGGGTCTGTGCTCGGAGATATCGAGTCCACGACAAACCACGCGAAAAAATGGACTACCAGAGAATGGCACTCACCCTGGTCTTCGTTCGCCATTCCAGGTGGACCGTGTCATATAAGTGCGTGGCTCGAAAGAACACCAAAGCACAAGCACCTCCACCTCCCTGACGGGCTCACTCGTCCTCCGTCAGGGGGCTATGACTTTTACAGCCACGGATTGATCACGCCGACGCCGGTGGCCCGGAAGTCCATCTCGTTTCGGGTCATCACGCGGAGGCCGTGCCGGAGGGCAGTCGCCGCGATCAGACCGTTAACCGCGGCGATGACGCCCCCTTTCTTCGAGGCTTTCGCCGTCAGCTCGCCCCAGATTCGACCGGTCTCCGCGTCGATGGGGAGGATGCGTTCGGAGAACTCGCGTTCCAGGCTCGCGAGCCACGCTGAGAGACCACGGTGCGCGGGTGGCGTCGTGGGGAACGGGAACTGGGAATCCTCCCGAGGTTTCCATCCCCCAGGCTCGACGGGGCGCGCCGCCACGGGGTAGGATCGGGTGAACCCTCGGCGAGCCGAGGCCGATCCGACGTTTGATCGGAGAATAGTCGCATGAGCGCTCCTTTGTCGATTCCGGCGGCCGAGTCCCGGGGCGGCCGACCCTACCGGATCTCGGCGGAATCCTATCGCCGGATGCTGGCCGCCGGGGCGATCCCCGGGGCCGATCGCGTCGAACTCTGGGAGGGGCAACTCGTCGAGAAGATGGGGAAGAACCCACCGCATGTCATCGCCCTCTCCAAGCTGACCGCCGCGTTGATCCGCGCCCTGCCGGAGGGCTGGCACGTCGCCCCGGAATGCCCATTGGAACTCGGCCCTCTCCACGTCCCGGAGCCGGACCTGACGGTGGTCCGGGGCGCTCCGGACGACTACCCCGACGGTCCCCCGACCGCCGCCGACGTCGGACTGGTCGTCGAGGTGGCCGATACGAGCCTTCGCGAGGACCTCGGCCGGGTGCGCGACGCCTACGCGGCGGCTGGCGTACCCGTTTACTGGGTCGTGAACCTCCGCGGCCGACGGATCGAGACCCACGCCGAGCCGACCGGCGGAGACGACTCGTCGTACGGCCTGACCCGTTCCCACGGCCCTGACGAGACGATCCCCCTGGTGCTCGACGGCCATCCGATCGCGGAGTTGGCCGTCGCGTCGTTGCTTCCCGCGGCTCGCGAAGCCTGAGCCGGATGCGATCCTCGGCGGGTGAGGCCCGAGGGGTCGTTCCGCGACTTTCGGGGAAACCAGGTGAACTCCCCGCGCTTCGAGCGCTACAATGGGCCCGGACCCGGTTCCGTTGGGGTCGAGCGCGAGCGGGTCGGAGCAGGGCAGGGGGGGGACGGTCATGGGACGACGACAGGGGACGGAGGACGCGGGACGGCTCGTCTCGCTGGACGCCTACCGGGGGCTCGTCATGCTGGCGATGGCCTCGGGGGGATTCGCTCTGACCGAGGTGGCCCGGAATCATCCGGACAGCCAGGCCCTGACGATCCTGGCCGGCCAGTTCGAGCACGTCCCCTGGCGCGGCTGCTCATTCTGGGACCTGATTCAACCCTCGTTCATGTTCATCGTCGGCGTCGCCATGCCGTTCTCTTACGCGTCGCGCGCGGATCGGGGCGACGGCTGGGCCAATCAATTCGGCCACGCGCTGCGACGTTCGATCATCCTGGTTCTTCTGGCGGTGTTTCTCTCCTCGGCCTGGAGCAAGTCGACCAACTGGGTTTTCGTGAACGTCCTGGCCCAGATCGGCCTGGGATATCCGATCGTGTTTCTGTTGCTCGGCAAGTCCCCGAGGCTTCAGTTCGCCGCCGCGCTGGGCATCCTGGCGGCGTACTGGCTGTGGTTCGCCGCGTATCCGCTCCCGACGGCCGCCGCGGGGGCTGGGGAGGGGGGCCTGACCGGCTTCCTCGCGCACTGGGAAAAGCATGCGAACCCCGCCGCCGCGTTCGACCGCTGGTTCCTCAACCTGTTTCCGCGCCCCGACGGCCAACCGTTCACGACCAACGACGGGGGTTACGCGACCTTGAACTTCGTTCCGTCGATCGCCACCATGCTGTTCGGCGTGATCGCCGGGGAGTGGCTGCGCTCCTCGCGGAGCGGACCGGCCAAGGTGCGCGGTCTGCTGGCCTGGGGCGTGGCCGCGCTGGCCGTCGGCATGGTTCTGGACGTCACGCTCTGCCCGGTGGTCAAGCGGATCTGGACGCCCTCCTGGGCGATCTTCAGCGCGGGCTGGACCTTACTCCTGCTCGGGGCGTTTCACGGGCTGATCGACGTCGCCGGGTACCGCCGTTGGGCGTTTCCGATGGTGGTCGTGGGGGTGAACTCGATCGCGTTCTACGTCATGGCGCAGTTGATGAAGCCGTTCGTGGCGAAGCAGCTCGCGATCCACCTTGGGCCCGAACTCTTCGGCGGGGATCTCGGCCCGCTCATTCGATCGGCGGCGGTCCTGGGGGTCTTCTGGTTGATCGCCCTGGCGATGTACCGGCAGCGGATCTTCGTGCGGATTTGACCGAGGGTCGCGGGTGGCGCCGCGCCTCTCAGTGTGAACGGTCGTCCCTCGCGGGGGCCATGTTCCGCCAAAGGTGAAGCCTGTGGAAATCATCGAAAGCGATACTGATCAGATCGAGGTCACCGTCGCC
>JBFWRA010000774.1:0-3407 GCA_050249155.1 Isosphaeraceae bacterium
GAGACCGTCCCGCTGCCCAACCCCCTGGCCGCGCCCATGAAGGTGAGAGCCCGCCAGACCACGCCGCACGCGACCAGCGACTGGAGCCCGATCGCCGAGGTTCGCGACCATACCAAGGAGTACCCAGCGGGGCCTCCGCGCCCCGTGATCAATCCCGCTCCCGTCTTCGAATGCGGGTCCAGGACCGGGGTGAGCAACCTCCTGGCGGGCGCGGACGTCTGGATCCTGGCCGATGGCGTGGAGCGCGGTCGCGTCAAGGGGGCGAAGACGCATCAAGGCGTGAACGTCAATCCCGATTACACCTTCGATCAACGGGTTCGAGCCCAGACCAGCCTTTGCGGCGACCTGAGTTCCCCCTCGGTCGAGTTCCGATCGGGAAGCCCCCCCGCGCCCTTGCCCACTCCGGCCATCAGCCCCGGCTATGAAGGACTGGAACAACTCCGCGTCACGGGGCTCGTCAATGGAGCGCGCTTCGATCTGTCCCGGAGCGGTTCCTCGCTGGGAACCTACCGGACCTGGGGTGACTCGCACCTGGTCTCGATCCATCCTCGGGGAAGCCCCAGCGATCACTTCGAGGTCCGCCAGAGGATGTGCCCCGGCCAACCGGCGAGCGATCCTGGCACGATGACTCCCCGACCCTGCGACGAACTCCCCGCCCCCAGGGTCGGGCCGGTTCAGGACGGCGATCGGTTCGTGATCGTCACGGAGAAGGAACCTGGCTCGACGATCCAGGTCTACAAGGGTTCGAGGAAGATCGGCGAGGGGGGCGGCACGATCATTGGACTCGTCGAACCGGCCCAGCATCAGGACGTTCTTTACGTTCTCCAGTCGCTCGGCGACTGCGTAAGCAAGACCGTCCGCCGCGTCCAGGTGCGCTGCGTCGCTCCTCCGGTGGGACCAGACCCTTCCGCGAGGAACCTCTACCCTGTCGGAAACGCGTCCTACGACGACCCGGCCGGCGTCGTCATCGACGGGATCCCGTTCCGGGTGAGTGGGACGGTGTACTACCCCGCCCAGGACGACGGCCCGAACCAGCCTTTTCACGCCCGACTCGCCGGGCTCGGCCGGGTGCCCATCGTCTTCATGGCCCATGGCAACCACGCGACGTTCCGCGACCCGAACAACCCGTTGAACGAGTCTTGCGGAAACCCCGGGGGGTTCGTCGAGATCCCCAACCACGAAGGGTACGACTACCTGCAACGCGCCCTGGCCCGAATGGGGATCGTCGCGGCGTCGGTCCACTCCAACCAGACCAACTGCAAGGGCTTCTCCGCGACCAACATGCGGCAGCGTGCCGAACTGATCCTCGCGTCGATCGCCCACTTCCAGGCCCTCGACGCCAACGCCGCCTCGGTCTTCCACCAGAAGCTCGACTTCCGCAAGGTCGGCCTGATGGGCCACTCGCGAGGAGGAGAGGCGGTGGTGGTCGCGCCCGAGATCATCGGACTCGCGGGAGTCACCGTCGCCGGGGTGCTCTCGTTGGCGCCCACCGACGCCGGAGCGTCCAGCGGCGCTCCGAAAGGCCATGCCTTTCTCACGATCCTGCCCGCCGGCGACGGCGACGTGCGCTCGAACGACGGGGCGAAATACTACGACCAGGCACGACCTGACACCTTCAAGTGTCAGGTCTATTTGCATCGCGGGAATCACAACTTCTTCAATCGACAGTGGCCCCAGGACGACTCCAAGGGCCCTCCCCCCCTGAGCCGGTCCGACCACGAACGCGTTCTGCTCTCGTACGGATGCGCATTCTTCCGCGCCGCACTGCTTGGGCACGATACCGTGTCCTACCTCCGAGGAACCCGGCTCCCCGCGGGCGTGCCGACCGGGGAGGTCCACCTCTCCTTCGAGCCAAACCGAAACGTCACGATCGACCACCACGAGGACGGCAACGGGATCGGCCAGAACTCGCTGGGCCGGCCGACGCAGCGGAGTCTCGGCCTGACCGCCGACGAGTTCCGATTGAGCAGGACGGGAGCGCCCCAGTTCAACCCGACCTTCTTCGGCGCCACGACGGGTATGGTGGCGCGATCGCGACAGCCCTCGGGAGAGTTCCGTTCCGAGTTGGACAGGGCCGTCTCGCTTCGTCGCCGAGAGATCTGGGTTCGTGCCGCCGAGGTCTACAATCGGGAGACGATCCCGCCCGCCGCCACCGGGTTCGAGCTGGGCCTGGAAGACGTGAAAGGCGAACTGGCCTGGGTGGACGTCGACGACGTCGGCGGCCTACCTCATCCGTTCGACCGGAGAGCGGACGACCTCGCGACCTTCGGCGTCGACTTCACCAAAAGCATGCTCAAGACCGTCCGATTCCCCGGTGGTTGTTTCTCCGCCGCGAACCCGAGACTCGACGTCGATCAGATTCAGGCGGTCCGAATCCGCCTGAACCGCGGCGACCAGATTCCCATCGCCTTCGACCAACTGCAAATCGTGGACGCCTGAACTTCGAGCCGAGCCGAGACCCGATCCGACCAGGAGCCTCCCCATGAACGACGACGCCGAGGCCAAGGAACCGAGCCCGTGGCCGGTCGCTAGCTGGAAGTTGCCCGAGATCGTCAATATGAAGGCGGAGAAAGTTCGTTACGCGCGCCCTCGCGTCCGCTACGAGGGGACCGAACGAGTCGAGTATGGCGAAGGGGTGGAGATCCTCGTCGAGACCGCCTTCGAACTCCCCGAGCGAGCGATTTCCCCGGCGCTCTACGTCGGCGACGTCGCGCTGACGGACTATTCCTACGAGGGGAAGAACCGTTATCGCTTCCACGGGTTCGCACCCCAAACGCTTCGCGAAGGCGCTCCAGTCCGCCTCGACTGGCTCCACGAACGGCCCGCCGAGGCGGTCGGCGCCGCCCCCCGGTTTCAGATCTCCGGAGAGGTTGAGCGCTAAGGATCGGGCCGACATTCCGTTCCTGGGATCTGGGTGCCCGGGTCGATGGTCGGGAGGTGATTTCCAACCCGCTGATGACGCGACGCCACCCGAGGGTCGTCGACGCGGTCGCATCGATCCCTCACGTGGTCGCGTTGGCGCATTCCTCTTGTCGACGATCACTTCCGCGTCCCTTCCCCCTCGATCACCCGCGCGATTCCCGAGGTTTCCAGGTCGCGCCAGACTTCCGTCAGACCCGAGGGCCAGGCGACTTCCAGCCGTTCGATCCTTCGAACGTCTCCCAGGCCCAGATAGATCCGAGGCTCCGAGGCCGAGAGGTAACCACCGCCTCCGGGCAGGTCGCGGACCAGCGTGCCACCTCCCGCGGTCACCCTCACCCTCGCTCCGAAGGGGACCCGTGCCTTCGGCGATCGACCGACCAATTCCAGTATCACCGGCTTTCTCGTCGATTCGTTTTGGAGCAGGGCGGGGGGGGCGTCCAGCGAGGTCAGGACGACGTCGGGTCGGCCGTCGCCGTCGAGGTCGC
>JBFWRA010000775.1:0-3406 GCA_050249155.1 Isosphaeraceae bacterium
TGGCCGAGACGTGGTAGGTGGCCTTGTCCACCTCGTAATGGTCGCGCGCGAAATCGACGATGCGACGGAACAACGGTTCGTCATGCCTCGCGACGACCCGAAGCGCCTCCAGGTAGCTCGTCCCAGCGGTCTTGACGTGGAACCGGCCCCGGGTCGCCCGGGCGAGCAGGGGGTACATGGAGAGCTTGTCCGAGCCGGAGTGAAGGCTCAGCTTGTAAGGCCCCAGACGCTCGGCGATCGCCGCGTGGTCCTCCAGCGACCGCTCCAGCGCCTTCAGGTCCCCTTTGAAGTCGACCCCCTTCTCGAAGTCGCCAACAAACCGAGGGGCCAGGCTCACGAGCTTCATGCCGCGGTCGAGGCATCGGTGGGCGATCACGTAATGCTCGGCGAGCGTCGTTGGCTGTTCCGTCTCATCCACGCTGAGCTCGATCTCGTGGTCGCGCCCGTGGCGGTCCATCACCTCGCGAATGTGGTCGGCCATCGTCAGGGCGTGGTTGATCGCCCGACCGTACTTCACGGCGGCCCTCAGGCAGGCTTCCTCGGTCAGATTCACCTTCGATCCCGTCGGCAGGTCGACGGTTCGGCCCTGATAGGGACGAATCCAGTCGACTTGCCCGGCCAGCGCCTCGAACCGGGCGCGCAGGGTCGACTCGTCGTGGTCGTCGGCGTGGGGATCGACGTGTTCGGACGGGTCGATCGTGAAGAAGGTGAAGCCCGCCGCGGCGGTCACGTCGACGTCCGCCAGGGTTTTCAAATGGTCCGCGTCGGCCCCGGTCGGTCCCGACCAGCCGGCCGAGGCCATCCCCTCCAGGGCGTGGTTCATGACCTGGACCGCCGATCGAGACGTCCTGGCCATCTCGCGGATCGACTGCTGAGGAAAGATCGGCAGGATCGACCCTCCCGACCGCCGGAGCGCCTCGACGTGACCAGGGGTGGCCAGGCCCAGCCGATCGCCGAAGCCGAAGCTCGGGGCCATGCCCAGCGTTCTGGGGGAAGGGGGAGTCATCGCGTCGCTCATCGAGGGAACGTCCGGGCCAAGAGTGAAGGTCGGTCGAAACGGCGGGGGCTAGTCGACCTGGACGACCGCCTTGATCACGCCAGTCTCGGGCCTGGTGTAGGATGGGAAAATCTCTGGGAGCGCCTCGAACTCGCAACGGTGCGTCACCCAGGGCTGGGTATCGATTTGACCCCCCTCGATCAGCCCGATGATCCTGGTGAAGTCCGAGGGTAGGGCGTTCCTCGAACACAGGAGCGTACCCTCGGGCTTGTGGAAAACGGGGTGACGGAATTTGACTTCCTCGGTCGTGATGCCGACGTAGACCAGGCGGCCCGCCGGGGCGATCAGGCCGAACGCGTGTGACATTGATTGATGCGAGCCCGTGGCGTCGATGACGACGTCGGGCAGATGGCCGTCGGTCAGCTCGCGGAGGTCCGCCTCCAGCGTGTCGGAGGGTTGAAGGGTGTGTTTGGCCCCCATGACCTGGCGGCAGAAATCAAGGCGGGCCTGGTTCATGTCCAGGACGATCGTCCGGGCCCCGGTGAACTTGAGGAATTCGAGCACGGAGAGTCCGATGGGTCCGGCTCCGATGAGCAGGCACGAGTCCTCGGGCGCGAGCGTGGCCCGGTCGACGGCGTGACAGCCGATGGCCAGCGTCTCGACCAGCGCGAGTTGCTCGAAACCAAGGGACCGCGAGGGGTGGAGCTTGCGAGCGGGAAGGAGGAATCGGGGACGAAGGCCGCCGTCGCGGTGGACCCCGAGAACCTCCAGGCGTTCGCAGCAGTTGGGGTGGCCACGGCGGCTGGCGTAGCTATTGGGGTCGTTGATGTAGGGTTCGACGGAGCAGCGGTCGCCCGGTCGCACGTTCGTCACGCCCTGGCCGACTTCCAGCACTTCCACCCCGAGTTCGTGACCGGGGATGCGCGGGTAGCTGAAGAACGGCATCTTGCCGAGGTAGCCGCTGATATCCGTTCCGCAGACTCCGACCCTGTGGACACGGACCATCGCCTCGCCGGGCCCTGGGGAATCGGGCTCCTGGATCTCGATCCGCTGGAAGTCTTTGGGGGCGTCGAGCCGAAGGGCTTTCATCGCGGTTCGCTCTGGGGTGTGGGGTCGTTGTTCTCGGGCAGCCCCTCGACGTAATGCCAGTTATGGATCGGCTTGAGGATTTCGAGGACTTCGGCCAGGAGGGTCTCGTCGATTGGTTGATCGGCCCAGCGTACCCAGTTTCGCACATTATCCGGATTGGCCGAGCCGACAATACAGGTGGCCATGTCCTCGTTCGCGATCGAGAACTGGAGCGCGAGCTGGGCGAGGTCGACCCCTCGGGACTGGCAATGCTCCGCGGCCCTTCGGCAGATCGCGCGCACCTCGGGGGTGGCCTTGTGCCAGGAGGGCAGTGGGGCGTTGGTGAGCAGCCTCGCCGAGAAGGGGGCGGCGTTCATGATGCCGATCCCCCTGGCCTTCAGGTCGGGCACCAGGTCGGCCAGCATGGTGTTCTGGAGCGTGTAGTGGTTGTACGACAGGATGACGTCGAGGTCGGCTCGTTCCATGACGTACCGGAACATCTTCATCGGGTAGCCGCTCACTCCGATGAACCGCGCTTTGCCCTGCCGCTTGATCTTCTCCAGAGCGGGGAGGGTCTCCTCGACGATTTGCGACATCTCGACGAATTCGAGGTCGTGGCAGAGGATGACGTCCAGGTGGTCGGTGCCCAGTCGATGCAGGCTGACGTCCACGCTTTCGACGACACGCCTGGCCGAGAAGTCGAAGTGGGCCGCGTCGTACCGGCCCAGCTTCGTGCCCAGATAATAAGAGTCCCTTGGCACCTCGCGAAGCGTCGGACCGAGCAAGCATTCACTGAGACCTCGCCCGTAGTAGGGCGAAGTGTCGATGAAGTTCATACCCAGTTCCAGGGCGACCCAGACCGACCGCATCGCCTCGTTGAGGTCCACGGTCCGGAACTCTTGACCGAGCGAGGACGCTCCGTAACTGAGCCACGAGAGCTCAAGCCCGGTACGCCCGAGGGAACGGTATTTCATCGAGGAAACTCATCCGAGCAAGCCGAGGCGGGAAAACCAGGACTCGGGTCGCTTCCGGCCGCTCGACCAGGATTATGCCCGGAATCTCTCCAGGAAGGAAGTGTGGCCCGGGTCCCCGTCGATCGGAGCGCGCCCCCATGCCCTCTCGTCTTCCGAGGCGATTCGACAGAACGACTCGGCCCGAGAAACCCGACAATGCTGGAAGGGGAGGGCGTTCGGAACGTCTCTCCTGGCGACGATTCCAGGACGACGCTCAAGGGGGCGACGATGCGGGACTGTGGCGGAAAGCGCGGTATCACCTTCGCGACGGTCGCCCTCATTCTCCTCGGAGGGCGCGTACCGGCCGAGGTGCGCGCGGAGTTGCTCT
>JBFWRA010000776.1:0-3403 GCA_050249155.1 Isosphaeraceae bacterium
AGGTCGCCGGTCACTTCGACGCGGAGCACGGTGATCCCTTTGACGCGCGGGTCCGCGCAATCGAAGAGGATCGCGGAGGCGACGACCTCGCGGATCGCTTCGGCCACGCGGAGAGTACGGTGGGAGGGCATGGGTGGTTAGGCCTCGCTGATGGCGACGTGGAGCACCTCGGCGCGGGGATGCGCGGAGACCGCGTCGGCGACGCGCTCCAGGATCTCGAGGGCCTCGCGACGGGTCCGGGCGACGGCGGCGGCGAACAGGACCGCCTGGTCGTGGGCGTGGGGCTCCTCTCCCTCGGCGACGGCGACGTTGAAATGGGTGTGGATCGTTTCCAGGATTGATCGCATCTGACGATGCCTATCCTTGGGGCTGGCGCAGAGGACGACCCGGAGGTCGATCCGCAGGGTCGCGAAGGTCATGGAGTCGCCCCTCCGCCGGCCGGTCCCTGGTCGCCGATGGTGAGACTCCGGGGGGCCGTCCCGGAGTGGGGCCAGTCCAGGGGGGCCGGCGCGTCGAATGACGCGCCGGCGGGTCGGTCGGATCAAAGGGTCCGGCGGATTTCGTCGATCCGATAAGCCTCGATCACGTCGTCGATCTTCATGTCGTCGTAGTTGGTGATCTTGATGCCACATTCGAAGCCCTCGCGGACTTCGCGGACGTCGTCCTTGAACCGTTTGAGCGCTTCGATCCCTCCCTTGTAGATCTCGCGACCCTCGCGGATCAATCGGGCCTTCGCCGAGCGTTCGATTGTCCCTTGCGTCACGAAGCAGCCCGCCACCGCGCCGACTTTCGAGAGCTTGAAGACTTGTCGGACCACGGCGCGGCCGAGCTGGACTTCCTTGATCTCGGGGACGAGCATCCCCTCGATGGCTTTCTTGATCTCGTTGGTGACCTGGTAAATGATGTCGTATCGACGGATCTCGATTTTCTTCTCGTCGGCGAGGGAGATCGCCCGGTCCTCGGGGGCGACGCGGAATCCGATGACGACGGCCTGGGTCGCGTCGGCCAGGAGGATATCGCTTTCGCTGATCCCACCGACACCCTTGAGCAGGATCCGGATGGGCACCTCGTCGTTTTCGAGCTTTTCGAGTTCCTTGGCGAGGGCCTCGAGTGAGCCTTGAACGTCGGCCTTGAGGATCAGGTTGAGGGTCTTGACCTTCTGCGCGGCCATCTGGCTGAAGAGGTTTTCCAGCGTCACGGACTGACGTTCGCCCAGGTTGACGCCCCGGCTTCGGGTTCGCCGGGCCTCGGCGATCTCTCGGGCGCGGGCGACGTCCTCCACGACGGCGAACTTCTCGCCGGCGGTCGGAACCTCGTCGAGCCCGGAGAGTTCCACGGGCCGGGAGGGGCCGGCCTCATTGACGGAGCGGCCCTGGTCGTCGAACAAAGCCCGAACGCGGCCGAAGCCGTCGCCGCAAACGACCGAATCGCCCACCCGGAGGGTGCCGTCCTGGACGAGCACGGTGGCCATGACGCCGCGTCCCTCGGAAATCGAGGCTTCCAGGCAGGTGCCGGTCGCGGCTCGTTTCGGGGTCGCTTTCAGCTCGTTGAGTTCGGCGATGGCGTCGAGCGTGGCGAGCAGGTCGCCGAGCCCCTGACCGGTGAGGGTCGAGGTCTTCACGACCGGGGTGTCTCCTCCCCATTCCTCGGGGTTCAGGCCGCGCTGGGCGAGTTCCCCGTAGATCTTGTTGACGTTCGAGGAGGTGTCGACGTTGGGCAGGTCGATCTTGTTGAGGGCCACGACGATCGGGACCTCGGCGGCCTTGGCGTGGTCGATCGCCTCCTGGGTCTGGGGCATCACGCCGTCGTCGGCGGCGACGACCAGCACCACGATATCGGTCACGTTGGCCCCCCGAGCCCGCATGGCGGTGAACGCCTCGTGGCCCGGAGTGTCGACGAACGTGATCAGCTTGCCCTCGTGCTCGATCTGATAGGCGCCGATATGTTGGGTGATGCCGCCACTCTCGGTCGCCACGACGTTCGCCTTGCGAATCTTGTCCAGCAAGGAGGTCTTGCCGTGGTCGACGTGCCCAAGGATCGTGATGACCGGCGGCCGAGGTTCGAGGTCCCTCGGGTCGGATTCGCCGGGCTCGAACGCTTCGAGCATCTCGTCCTCGGCGGTCCGCTCGTGGACGATTTCCAGTTCGATGCCATATTCCAGCGCGAGCATCTGGGCCGATTCGTCCTCGAGCGTCGCGTTGATGTTCACGAGTTGGCCAAAATTGGTCATCAATTTCTTGATGAGTTCATTGGCCCGGACGCCGATCGCCTCGGAGAGGCTTCGGATGGTCACCGGCGGCTCGACCTGCGCGGAGGTCTTTCGGAAGGTGGCGACCGCGGCGCGGTGGCCTCCCTTGCCGTGTTTCCGCCCTCCGGAACGGCCGCGGCGGCCGTCGTCGTCCTCGTTCAGGAGCGCGGCGGCGGGCTGGGGCGAGGTGACGCGACGTTCGGTGGCGCGTTCGTTGCGTCGAGCGCGACGGCCGGCGCGGTCGGCGGGTGAGCCGAGCCGATTGCCTGGCTTTCCCTTGCGATCGTCGTCGTCCTCGGACATCGGTGGAGCCGGGGCCGCCGTCGGCGCGGCGGGTCCACCCAGCGGTCGGCGCAGGCCAGGCGCGCCTGGGGGACCGGCGGGGCCTCCCGGTCCGATCGGTCCCCGGGGGCCGCCCGCGAGTCCTGGGCCGGCCGGTCCACTGGGGCGACCGCCGGGGCCTTGCCGGGTTGGGGCGGCGCCTGGGGCCTGGTTGCCGAGCTGGCCCGATCGCATCATCGCCCGGAGTTGTTCAGGCGTGTATTTGACTTCCGGTCGTTGGGTCTTGGCCTCGGGGCCTTCCCGCCTGGGAGCGCTCGGACCGCCGCCCGCGGGACCACCGGTACGGGGAGGAGCGAGCGAGGCGACGGGGGGCAGGGGCCGTCTGGGGGCCGCCGTGCTGGCGTCGCGGCGAGTGTTCTCGCCCGAGCCCCCTTCGTCAGCGGGGCGACGCGGCGGAGACTGTCCGCCCAGGGGCGCGCCGGAGCGTCCCAGCGGAGGGCGCGTCCCGGTGGGCGAGATATAGTCCGTCCGTTTCAGGGGGGGAGGGGTGCTGGGATTGGGCCGGAAGTCGGCCTGCCCGGCGGGCGGGGTGCTTCGGGGAGCGCTCGAGCCGCTGGCGGGTCCCCTGTGGGGAGTATGTCCCGACAGGGGACCGCTACCCGATCGCAGGCCGCCGTGGCGCGAGAGGGGGCCCGAGGTGGTTCCGGCGCTGGAGGGGCCGGTCGGCCCCTGGCTCGTCCCCGGTTTCGGAGCGCCGTGGAAGGCCGCCGCCGCGGGAGGGGCGGGCGGGGGTGTGGGCGCGGTCGGAGTGCCGGGAGCCGCCCGCGGGGTGGTCGCGCTTGGCGCGGGCGTGGCCGCCGTCGGACCGGGCGG
>JBFWRA010000777.1:0-3401 GCA_050249155.1 Isosphaeraceae bacterium
CGATCTCGATTCACGCTGGTCAAGGCCGACGTCGAGGCGGTCTCCGAACTGGCCGGGGCGTTCGGCGTGCAGTCGATCCCCGCGGTCTTCGGGCTTCGTGACGGTCGAGTCGTCGACCGGTTCGTCGGGGCCCTCCCCGAACCCGCGTTGCGCGCCTGGATCGAGGGGCTTTTCCCGACCGCCCTGGAAGCGGCCCTCGCCCAGGCCAGGAGCCTGGAGGCCGCCGATCCCGCCGCCGCCGAGGCCTGGTATCGAGACGCCCTGAGCCTGGCCTCGGGTGACCGTGACGCCCAGATCGGCCTGGCGCGCGTCCTGCTCCGCCAGGGACGATTCGACGAGGCCCGCGCCTTCGTCGCGGCCCTGGAGGGCCACGGCCACTTCGACGACGAGGTCGAATCGGTCAAGGCGGAACTTGAGCTGAAGGCTCAGGCCAGGGAAACGGGAGGCGTGGACGCCGCGCGCGCGGCCCTGGCCGCGAAACCCGGCGATCCGTCCGCGCGGCTCGGGCTGGCCGAGGCCCTCGCGGCCGCCGGCTCGTACGAGGAAGCCCTGGAGACCTTCCTCAGCCTGGTCGAGGAGGGGCCCCGGGAGTTCGTCGAGCCCGCCCGCCTCGCCATGGTCCAGGTGTTTCAAATTCTCCCGCCCGATTCCGAGCTGGCCAACACCTATCGGCGTCGGCTCTCCGCCGCGCTGTTCTGAATCGTGGCGCGGATCGAATCAAGGGCGGGTTCGCATCGCGATCCGCCAGCGCCTTGAGGCCGATTCAGTCGGACGAGTGCGCGGTCGCGCGTTGAATCGAGCGCCGCATCAGACCCAGCACCGTCCAGCCGCTGACCATTCCCAGCAAGTAGACGATGATCACCAGGAGCGGGACCGGACAGGAGATGCTCCAGTTGGCGAACTTCAAGGTGATCGTCTGAAAGTTCTGCAGGGCGAAGAGGCCAATCGCGCCGAGGATGATAAACAAGAAAATGGTATATATCACGCGCATTGAAGAGCCTCCTTCACAATGGGATGCCGAGGCGTTCGCGATCGCACGTGTCGAACTTCTCTCTCAGCGTCGCCGAACCTCGAAACGCCAGGGCCGCTGGACGACCTGTCCGAGCGTCCGGCCCTCCCAGATGGACCTGGCCACCGCGGCCCAGGGGGCCTCGTGACCGGCATCCAGAAGCAAGCCGTTGAGATTCACGCCAAGGGCCAGGGACGCCTCGTCGGTCGCGCCCACGAGTTTGCCGTCACAGGTGATATCGTACGTCCCCGGCTTCAGACCGACCACCCGGAGCTGATACGCCGAATGAGTCTCCATCGGCACCAGATGCCGAGGAGGCAGCGGGCCCGGCGGCAGGATCGGCAGAACCCGGTCGATTCTCGAAAAGGCGAGCCCCTCCTCCGTCGTCTCGACGTCGCGGATCTCACAGCCCGAGGTCCAGATCACCTTGCCCTGCGCCCCGATCATCGCCACGCTTCGAGCCCTGGGTAAGTCCAGGCGATCGTAAAAGGCGAAACCCCAGGCGAGATAGCCAGGGTCGGTCAGGTGGATGCGGTCCTTCAGGATCGAATAACCCGGGTCGTCCCGACAGGCGTTCCTCTGGAGGGCGGCCAGGGGTTCGTGGACGTCCAGCACCGTCCAGCCCTGTTCGCGGCCATGTTCGAGCATCACGTCGGCGTACAAGTCCAGCCTGGACGCCGACTCCCGGCCCGCCTTCCTCGGGTCGAGCGCCTGGGGGGTCACCAGGATCGTCCGGGCGCCTCGCGACCGGACCTTCGCGACGCATTGCCCCATTCGGTCTCGGTACTTGCCGAGCCCTTGAAAGCCGCTCCCGGCGTCGTTGCCCCCGTAGTTGAAGACCACGAGCGACGGTTCAAACTCATCGAGCCAGGAGTCGAGATTCTCGACGCCGGTCTGGAACGTCCCTCCTCCCGTACTGAACTTCTGGAACGCGACGTCCAGGCCGGGGTGGCGGGTTCGCAGCAGGAATTCCACGGTTTTCGGCCAGACGCCGATGTTCGTCGAGGAGCTGCCCACCCACGCCAGGCGATCCCCCGACCGCACCAGCGACGTCGGCCGGACCGCGACCACCGAGGACGGACTGGTCGACGCCTCCGTGTCGTGGTGGGAACGGGCGGTCTCGCGGGTCATTCCCCCGACGACCAGAAGTACCGCGATGACGATCGGCCAGGACTGGCGAAGGAGCTTGTTGAACACTGCGCGGCCCTTTCAGGCCCGGACCCTCGGTGCCAGACCAGGAACATGGCTTCCCGATCCAGGCTGGGAGGGCACGGACGAGCGGATCGAACAACGGATTCGTCGCGGTGTTACGATCAGCCTGTCGCGCCGCCTGACGAGGTCGCCAATCACGATCGGAGAGGAAGCCCGATCCCGACGGCGACGGAAGGTTCAACTGTGAGAGCGGTCGTCAGCGGTTTGGCGAAGGCCAATTGAAAGAAACCCTATTATTGTCGGATGGGGAGCGTCCGCACAAGAGGCGAGAAGCCCCGGCGGCCCGTTCCGGTCCGAAACGTCCGAAACGACGCGACTCGTCGTTTAACTTTTGCTCCACAAGGTCGAGCGGATCGTGTATCCTGATCGCGCGACGAGGGCATGCCAGGCCGTGGACCGGGACTGATCGGAGGGGGGAGCATGGCGCGTGAGTGGGGAACCGTCGGCCACGATCGACACGACCATTCCCACGCGTTCGGCACGTTCCGGGCGCGGGAGCCCGAGGGGCTCGTCGTCTCGTCGCGACGCAACATGCTCAAGGCGGGCCTGGCGGGGCTGGCGGGGCTCAGCCTACCAGATCTCCTGCGGTTCCGGTCCCTGGAAGCCGCCGAGGCCGGCGGCTCCCGAGCCCCCGACGGCAAGAGCGTGATCCTTCTGTGGATGGCCGGGGGACCCAGTCAAATCGACACCTGGGATCCCAAACCCGACCGCCCCTTGCAAAATCGCGGGCCGTTCGGCGTCATCCCGACGAAGGTCCCTGGAGTGCGGATCTGCGAGCACCTCCCGCTCCAGGCGGGCATGCTCGATAAGTTCACGTTGATCCGCTCGGTGGACTGCCGGTTCTCCAACCACGAACCCAACACGGTCATGCAGACGGCCAACCTCCTGGCCGAGCCGCGGATCAATCCCAGCGCGGGGACGTACCCGGCGATCGGCTCGATCGTCGGCAAGTGGCACGGGGCCAACCACCCGGCGATGCCCCCTTACGTCGCGTTCATCCGATCCCGGTCCCACCTGGCGATGGCGGGCCATCTCGGCAAGCAATACGACCCGTTCCTTGGCAATCCGGCGGCGCGGCTCCCCGTGTACGACGTGGTGGGGAAGGACTCGGGACAGGTCTCCGGCGCGGACTTCTTTCAGAT
The DNA here is from genome assembly GCA_050249155.1 of Isosphaeraceae bacterium. Lineage (GTDB taxonomy): Bacteria > Planctomycetota > Planctomycetia > Isosphaerales > Isosphaeraceae > JBFWRA01. The sequence continues at coordinate 3,364 of JBFWRA010000777.1, forward strand.
GTCCAGCGGCTTGACCCCCGAGAGGCTTGGCGAACGTC
>JBFWRA010000778.1:0-3399 GCA_050249155.1 Isosphaeraceae bacterium
GAACTCGAAGGCGCTGAGGATGGTGTTGGGGGTCTGGCCGTCGTCGGAATAGCCATACCGGCCGCCACTGGACATCACGGTCTTGGGAAGCTCGTTCTTGCCCAGGCCCCAGCGGGCGAGGTCCATCTGGTGGATGCCCTGGTTGCCCAGGTCGCCGTTGCCGTAATCCCAGAACCAGTGCCAGTTGTAGTGCAGCCGGTTGGCGTTGAACGGCTTCTCGGGAGCGGGCCCCTGCCAGATATCGTAGTCCAGGCCCTCGGGCACCGCGGAATCCGCCACATGGCCAATAGAGCCCCTGGGCTTGTAGCACAGCCCCTTGGCCATGTAGATCTTGCCCAGTTTGCCCGATCGAATGAACTCCATCGCGTCCTGGATGCCCTTGTGGCTCCGGATCTGGGTGCCTGTCTGCACGATCTTGCCGTACTTCCGGGCGGCCTGGACCATGCGTCGCCCTTCGCTGACGTTATGGCTGACCGGTTTTTCGACGTAGACGTCCTTGCCGGCCTGAACGCCCCAGATCGTCGCGAGGGCGTGCCAGTGGTTGGGCGTGGCGATCGAAATGGCGTCGATGTTCTTGTCGTCCATGACCCTGCGGAGGTCTTGAACGACCTTGGGCTCGCTGCCGTACTTGGCGCTGACGGCTTTCTTGGCGCGGCCGACGACGTTGAGATCGACGTCGCAGATCGTGGTCAGTCGGACGTCGGGCTGGCGGAGCAGGCTGCCGACGTGCTCCATGCCACGGCCTCGAACGCCGATGACCGCCATTCGGATGGCGTCATTGGCGCTGGCCTTCTGGGTGCCGACGTCGTCGGGCTCACTGGCGGCCGCGGGGCCCGTGGCGGCCTGAATCGCGGCGACGCCGGCCGCGACCGCGGCGGTATCCTTGAGGAAATGGCGACGGTCCATGGAGCGCATTGGGCGACCTCCCTCTCTCGTTGTCGTTGGGGTACGTGGCCTCGACCTGACTCATGGCGTGTTCGGAATCCACTCATCACACCCGCCGGACCGCTCGGCGTCAAGCCACTGCTTGTGTTGGACCGACTTAGACCGGACAATCCCTGCCTGGAGACGGGGTTTTCCGTCATCCGAGGTGATCGGCCCGGTCTGGCTCGCGCGGACCGACGCCCTGGGCCCCTCGCGAGGTCCATCGACGAACAAGGAAACACACGTCATGTCACACGTCATGAGCCGGCGACAGATGCTCGCCACGGCGGGCGCGGCCACCCTGGGAGCGGGGCTGCTCGGCCAGTTGTCCCGGGCGAGGGCGCAGTCGCCCTCGAAGAAGGTGCTCTTCTTCACCAAGAGTTCCGGCTTCCAGCATTCCGTGATCACCCGCAAGGGAGGCGAGCTCAGCCACGCCGAGCGGATCTTGACCGAGATTGGCAAGGTCCACGGATTCGAGGTCACTTGCAGCAAGGATGGCACCATGTTCGAGCCCGACCAGATCGGGCGGTGGGACGCGTTCGTCTTCGAGACGACCGGCGACCTGACCAAGGAAGGGCCACACAAGGACGGCCCGCCGATCTCCGCCGACGGCATGAAGGCGTTCCTCGACGCCATCCACGGCGGTAAGGGATTCGTCGGAGTCCACTGCGCCACGGACACCTTCGGCAACCACCGCGGCCAGGGCGCGGACGACCCCTACATCAAGATGATCGGGGGGCACTTCGGCGGACACGGTCCCCAGCAGCTCGCCAAACTGATCGTCGCCGACCAGAACTTCCCCGGAGCCATGAGCTTCTACAAAGATTCGTTCATGATCACGGACGAATGGTACAACAACATTTACCTGGCCGACGACCTCCACGTCATCTACACCCAGGTGACCGAGGGGATGAAGGGGGCGGACTACGATCGCCCGAACTACCCCGAGACCTGGGCCAGAAACCACGGCGAGGGGCGTGTTTTCTACACGTCGATGGGGCACCGTGAGGACGTCTGGGCCAACCCGAGCTTCCAGGTCCTCCTGCTGGGGGGGCTCGCCTGGGCCTCGGGCCGAATCGACGCCGACGTCACGCCCAACGTCACCAGCGCGACTCCTGGATACCGGGAGGTCCCCCCCAAGAACCGGCCGAAATGACGTGAGGGGCGTCCGTCGGCCCGGGGGTCCGGGCCGACGGACGCGACTCGATCAGGGCGCGGCGTGGACCGTCTCGCCACCGACGATCGTCAGGAGGACCTTCGCGTCAAGCGTCGCGCGAGGCTCGACCTGAAAGAGGTCGCGGTCGACGACGGTCAGGTCCGCCGTCGCGCCGGGCTTCAGGACGCCGAGTCGCCCCTCGGCGAACTGGGCGAACGCCGACCCCGCCGTGAAGGCACGAAGGGTCTCGTCCATGGTCATCTTTTGATCGGGGTGCCAGCCGCCCGCGGGCACCCCCTTCTCGTCCTGGCGTGTGACCGCCGCGTAAATTCCGTAGAACGGATTCACCACCTCGACGGGAAAGTCGCTTCCAAACGCCAGCGGGACCTTCGCGTCGAGGAACCAGCGCCAGGCGTAGGCTCCGTCCACTCGTCCGGGGCCCAGCCGCTGGTCGGCCCATCGCATGTCGTCGCTCGCGAGCGACGGCTGCATCGAGGCGATCACTCCGAGGGACTTGAAACGAGGCACGTCCGCTCGTCGGACGACCTGGGCGTGCTCGATTCGGAGCCTCGCGTCCCTCGCCTCGGGCACGGCCCGCAGCGCGGCCTCGTATGCGTCAAGCACCAGCGTGTTGCCCTTGTCCCCGATCGCGTGCGTGCAGACTTGCCAGCCGTTCCGCAGGGCCTCGGTCGTCAATGCCTCCAGGATCTTTGGCTCGATCAACATAAGCCCCACGTTGTCGGGGTCGTCGCTGTAAGGTTCGAAGAGAAGCCCTCCCCGCGAACCCATCGCCCCGTCGATGAACACCTTCACCGCCCGAAGGTGGAAACGACCGCCACCCTCGCTGGATTCGGGCGGCTGACTGACGAACTCCACCTCCCCGCCGGCGGGAAGCGAGGCCATCCCGTACACCCGGAGCTTCAGGCGGCCGTCGCGATCGAGCGCCCGGAGCGCCCGGACTTCGAGGCGGGAGAGGCCCGCGTCGTGGACACCCGTCAATCCCGACTTCAGGACGACCTCCTGGGCCTTGAGAAACTGCCGCGCGAAATCCTCCTCGGTGGCCGCGGGCACGACCCGCCCCACCAGCCCCATCGCTCCGTCCACGAAGACACCGGTCGGTTCACCGTGGGCGTCCCTCAGGATCTGGCCGTCGGAGGGAGCCTGGGTCTCTCGCGTCACTCCCGCCCGCCGCAGCGCCTCGGAATTCGCCCAGCCAGCATGTCCGTCGACTCGTCGAAGCCAGACGGGACGATCCGGGGCCACCGCGTCCAAAACCGAGCGGGAGGGAAACTCACCCCCTGGCCAAAGGCTCTGATCCC
>JBFWRA010000779.1:0-3391 GCA_050249155.1 Isosphaeraceae bacterium
CTGATACGTGCTGACGATCACCCGACGGACCCGAAAGGCGTCGTGCAAGGGTTTCAGGGCGACGACCATCTGGATGGTGGAGCAATTCGGGTTGGCGATGATCCCCTTGTGCTTGGCCACGTCGGCCGGGTTCACCTCGGGAACGACCAGGGGCACGTTCGGGTCCATGCGCCAGGCCGAGGAGTTGTCCACGACGACCGCCCCGGCCTTCGCCGCGATCGGGCTGAATTCCCTGGAGATCGACGCGGGGGTGCTGGAGAGCACGACGTCGACCCCCTGGAACGCCTCGGGGCGAAGCGCCTCGACCTTGTGGGTTTCGCCGGCGAACGTCAACGTCTTGCCCGCGCTGCGCGGCGAAGCCAGGAACTTGATCGCGCCGACAGGGAAGGAGCGCTGCTCCAACAGGCGGACCATCACCTCACCCACCGCCCCACTGGCCCCAACCACGGCTACGCTCTTCACGACGGACCTCTCGGTTTGGCTTCGTTCGGGAAATCGGCGGACCACCGCCCAGACTCGTGTGACGTCGACGGCGGGCCCACAGGTTCAGATTCGCGCTCGGTGATTCCGGATCGCGAGGATTCATCTTAACGGCTCGTCAAGAGGGCGCACAGCGGAGGCGCGAGCGCTCTGTGCGACCGAGGCGAGCCCACGGTACAATATCGGCTCGCCAAGCCGTCGAGACCTCCCGAGGGTGCCGCCGTTGAACGTTCTCGTGATCGGCAAGGGGGGGCGTGAGCACGCCCTTTGCTGGAAATTGAAGCAGTCGCCGCGCGTCTCGAAGGTGTTTTGCGCCCCAGGGAACGCGGGCACGGGACTCGACGCCCTGAACGTCGGCATCGAGCCGGGCGATTTCCGGGCGCTCACCCAGTTCGCCCGCAGAGAGCGGATCGGTTTGACCGTCGTCGGGCCCGAGGAACCCCTCACCAACGGCATCGTCGACTTCTTTCAGCGCGAGGGGCTGCGGATCTTCGGTCCAAGGCGCGACGCCGCGGAACTCGAGGGAAGCAAGGTCTTCGCCAAGGAATTGATGCGACAGGCCGGCATCCCGACCGCCGATTACCGGATCTTTCGGTCGGCCCCCGACGCCGAGCACTACGTGATGACGCGTGAGGTCTCGCTGGTCGTCCGATCCAAGGGGCGCTCGACCCTTCGCAACACATTGCACTGTCGAACCGCCCAGGAAACCCTCGACGCGATCGATCGGATCATGGATCCCCGCGAGCAGTTGGGGCCAGGCGTGCAGGTCGAACTGGAGGAGCGCGGCAAGCGTCGCGCGTTCGCCAGCGCCTCCGAGGCGCGTGACTTCGTGCTCGGCCGCCCGGTGGGCATGGTCATCAAGGCCGACGGACTCGCCGCGGGGAAAGGTGTCTACGTCTGCGACAACCTCCGCCAGGCGATGGACGCCATCGACACGATCATGGTCCGTCGAGAATATGGCAGGGCGGGCGAGCGCGTGCTGATCGAGGAACGGCTCGACGGGTTCGAAACCAGCATCCTGGCGCTGACCGACGGCAGGACGATCGCCCCGCTGGCGACCAGCCAGGATCACAAACGCGCCTACGACCACGACGAAGGGCCCAACACCGGCGGCATGGGCGCGTACTCACCGGCCGATCTCGTCACCCCCGAAATGATGACGCAGATCGAGTCGGAAGTCCTCGTCCCGGTCATCCACGCCCTGAAGCGCGCCCGAAGACCCTTTCGGGGCGTCCTTTACGCCGGCCTGATGCTCACCAACCAGGGCCCGAAGGTGCTCGAGTTCAACGTGAGGCTCGGCGACCCGGAATGCCAGGCGGTCCTGATGCGCCTCAAGTCGGACCTCTTCGAGGCGATCGACGCCGTGGTGGAGGAACGGCTCGACACCGTCCACCTGGAGTGGGACCCCAGACCCGCGGTGACCGTCGTCATGGCCTCCGAGGGCTACCCGGGAAACTACGAGCGCGACCGGGTCATCAACGGACTGGAGGAAGCGGAGAAGGTCCCAGGGGTCAAGGTCTTTCACGCCGGCACCACCTCGCGGCCCGACCCCATCTCCGGTCGCGAGGCCAGGATCGTCACCGACGGCGGTCGGGTGCTCAACGTGACGGCCATCGGGGACACCTTCGCCGAGGCCAAAGCCCGCGCCTACGAGGCCGCCAAGGCCATCCGGTTCGCCGGAGGCTGGTACCGTCACGACGTCGCCGACAAGGCGATTCGCTCCCCGTCGTAAGCCGAGTCGACGTCCCACGCCACGACCCGACTCCCTCGTTCCACGACGAAACGCGAAGGCGTCCCAAGCGGGACGCCTTCGCCAGGTGCTTGCATGCGTGGTTGGAATTTGGTTAAGCTCGCGAGTGTCGCGCCCTCGGGGCGTTCTCGCGACGCCGCAGGTCGTGGATGCCTGGGAGCACGTGGGGCGTGCGGACGGCGAAGGGGGCCTCGGGGACTTGCGGGGGCGCGACCGGCCCCTGGACGACCTTGGCGTGTTCGGCGAAGAACGCCGTGGTCGGGGAATCGGGGGACGAGGTCTCGTTGTCGATGCGCCCCTCGACCTTGGCGTTGATCTCGCCGGACGGGAGGACGAGTTGGTTCGGCCCGCCGAATTCACCCTGGAACGGCTCGACCGACGCGGCGAACGCCGAGTTGTGCACGTCCCCGGCGACGTGGACGATCATGCCGCCGAAGGGCTGGGCGTTCTGCGGAAGCGAGGGGGCCGTGGGCGTTCCGCCGCCGAAGAAGCCGCCGGACTGGCCGGTCACGTCGTCGGTGATCGCGTCGAAGTCCTGGACGTATCCCGTGAGCACCCTGGTGTCGACGACGTCGCCGCCGAAGTCGGCCTTGCTCAGTTGTCGAGTGACAACGACGTTGGAGTTGACCGCGCCTCGGTTGGCCTTGAGGTTGTTGATGACGTGGCTGCGGATCTCGACGTTGTCCATGCCCTTGCCGAAGGTGACGTTGCGAGAGCCGCCCGGGGCGATCAGCATGACGTTGTTGGTCTCGCCTCCGACGTAGAAGTCACTCACCCGGGACGGAACCCCACCGCTCGGATCTTCAAGAAGGGTCATGAAGTTGGTGGCGTTGCCGCCGACCCTCACGAAACCAATCTGGCCCCCGGCGAAGCCTTCGAATCCCTGGATATCCGTGGGGAAATAGGGCTGAGCCCCGGCGATGGTGGCGATGACGGTGGTGCCCCCCGCGCCGGTGGCGCTGGGATTCAGGTTCCCGTATTGCCCCGGAGGCCGGACCGCGTCTCCCAGGATCTCGTTGGCCTGGAAGAGCTGGAGTCTCCCGGAGACGACGAAGTTCACGCCGAGTTGGGCGGTCGTGGGTTGTCCTCCCGGGGTCGTGGGAGGAACCTGCTGACTGGTCGAGATCGCCTTGTCGATGATGATCCGAGTTCCGCCGAACA
>JBFWRA010000780.1:0-3385 GCA_050249155.1 Isosphaeraceae bacterium
CCTTCACCTTCGAAAACTGACCGACTGGCTCCGGCGGGACGAGGCGCATCGCCTGATGGTTCTGGCGTACGACGACGCGAGGGCGCTCCTGAACGGCAAGTCGTTCGTGAGCGCCGAGGGGGGCACCTGGGGACGTTCCCACCTCATGCTTCGTGATCTGGAACAGTGGTTCCCATTCTCAACGAGGTCGGAGGGGGACTCGCATCGACACGAGGCGCTTGGCGGACGGATCAGGATATGGCTTCTGGAGAACCCGAAGCGCGCGATCCTCCACACGGTTCAGGTCGAGCGGAACGGATTCATTGAGTGCTTGCTCAGCGGCACCTCGCGCGAGGGGGTCGGGTACCGTTACCTGGGCGAACCCGCCTACACGCGATTCATCGTGGGCGATTGACGCGTTCCCTCGTGAAAACGCGAGCGGCCGGCATGTCGCCGGCCGCCCTCGTGTGTCGACGGTGTCAGGGAAGGACGTTTCGATCGACTCAACGCGCCTCGATCGGCACGTAGTCGGTCTTCAGGTTCCCCGTGTAGACCTGCCGGGGCCGGGCGATCCGTGCGTCGGGGTCGTCATGCTGTTCTTTCCAGTGCGCGATCCAGCCCGGCATCCGGCCGATCGCGAACATGACCGTGAACATGTTCGTCGGAATCCCCATCGCCCTCATGAGGATGCCGCTATAGAAGTCGACGTTGGGGTAGAGCTTGCGGTCGACGAAATAGGAGTCCGCCAGCGCGAGTTCCTCGAGTTGCCTGGCGACGTCGAGCAAGGGGTCGTTGACGCCGAGCCCGGACAGGACCTTGTCGGCGGATCGCTTCAGGATGATCGCGCGGGGGTCGTAGTTCTTGTAGACCCGGTGGCCGAAGCCCATGAGCCGGAAACCGCTGTCTTTCTCCTTCGCCAGGCCGATCGCCTGCTTGGCCGACATCCCCCCCTTGTGGATTCGCTCCAGCATGTCGAGCACGGCGACGTTCGCTCCGCCGTGGAGTGGGCCCCAGAGCGCTCCGATGCCCGCGGCGCACGACGTGAACAGATTCGCCTTGCTTGACCCGACCACCCGCACCGTGGAGGTCGAGCAGTTCTGCTCGTGGTCCGCGTGCAGCAAGAGGATCAGGTTCAGGGCCTGAACCACCTCCGGGTCGGCCTCGTGCTGGTCGTACGGCATCGAGAACATCATGTGCAAGAAGTTCGCGACGTACCGCAGTTTCGGGTCGGGATAAATGAACGGGAGGCCCAGCGACCTACGATAGGAGTACGCGGCGATAGTGCGGACCTTGCTGATCAGCCGGGCCGCCTCCTCCTGGAATTCCTCCTCGTTCAGTTCCTCATAGTAGGGAGGGAAGCAGGAAACGGTGTTGACCATGGCCGAGAGGATCGCCATTGGCGGGGCCTCGACCGGAAAGCCCTCGAAGTGATGCTTGAAGCTTTCATGGAGCGCGGCGTGACGGGTCAATCGAGCGCTGAACTGGTCCAGTTCCGCCCGGGAGGGAAGTCTCCCCTGGATCAGGAGGTAGGCCGTCTCGATGAAATTCGAGCGCTCGGCGAGTTGCTCGATGGGGATGCCACGATAGCGGAGGACGCCTTCCTCGCCGTCGATGAACGTGATGGAACTGCGGCAAGCGCCGGTGTTACCGAACCCGGGGTCGAGGGTGATCAGGCCGGATTTCCCGCGGAGCTGGTTGACGTCCACGGCCAGCTCGCCCTCGGTGCCCTCGACGACCGGTAGTTCGATGCTCCGGCCCTCGAACGTCAGGGTCGCGGTGCGTGTCATCTCCACAGTTCCTCCAGCCTTTTTGCCATTCCCACCCTCTCACGTAACCCGATTGTACATCAGGGTTCCCGGTAGACAAACACGCCCCTGGCGCAACCCAATCAGTCGTGTCGCCGCGACGCCTCTATCCTTCTTGCGGATCAGTGGTTAAGGAGAGGCGACCCAGGCGTCGCGCGCCCCGACGACTTTGGAAACTCGGGCCGACCCCCGGGGAGGACGGTCCCCGGAGAGGGATCGCGCGGCTCAGGTCGACCTCGGGAACGCGGCCATCTTCCTCACGGTGGTGACGTTTCGGAACGTCGCGGGCGCACCGATCAGTTTCTCGAGGACCGACCCTGAGAAATCCGAATCGCTCACCCTCCCCCGGCAAAGCCAGAAGAACTCGCGGCCCACCGTCTGAAAGTCGTCGACCTCGTCGCGATACCGCTCCAGCCCTTTGAGCCGTTCCGTCCCGGGAGGTGATTTCAAGAAACCGACGTGCAGGGCGTGCCCCGGTCCGGGGTCGTCCTGTCCAAACGGCCGGTGACTCGCGATCCTGACCAGGTCCTCTGGGCTTCGCAGGAAGGTGTCGACCCGATACCCGAGGGCCTTCTGAAGCTCGGCCTCGATGAGGGTCTCGATCTCGTCGGGCTCCGCGCCGGGGGCGCTAAGGAGGACGTTCCCGCTCGCGATGAAGGTTTTCACGTCGGAGAACCCCCAGCCCTCAAATAGGAGTCTGAGCCGTTCCATCGTGACGTTGCGGCCACCGACGTTGACGGCCCGCAAAAAGGCGAAATATTTTGGCATCGTCGGTTCGTGGAGAGACCCGGATCAAGGGGTGACGGACGTTTTCAACGGAAGGTTGAACAGCACGACCTCGCGGGAGTCGTCGGACGTGTCCCGGTCGTCGGAACCGACCAGGAGCCGATCGCCCAGCAAGACCCGACGGGCGATGGAGCCGTCGGGAGCGGTCACGAGGAACTCGGCGGGATGGACGAACACGAGAAAGACGCCATTCTCACGGGAGCGCGCCTGGACGATCGGGTCGTTGGTCCTCGGGCCGAACATCCCTCCCGAGGGACAAATCAAGAACTCGGCCCCACGTTCCTTGTATCGTCCGACGATCGTCGGCTCGGTGCGGTCGGCGCAGATCAACACGCCGGCGGAGCCATGGGCGGTTGGAAAGACCAGTGACTCGGTTCCTGGCACGTTGCGGACGAGTTCGTGCCCGAGCTTTTGCTTGCGGTATTTGCCCAGTAGCGAGCCGTCGGGCCCCGCCATGATCGCCGTGTTGTAGCGCGACTCGCCGTCCTCCTCGAGCATCCCCGCGACCAGGGTGACGTTCAGCTCGTCGGCCAGCGCCAGCAGACGTCGGCAGTACGCACCATCGGGGATCCTCTCGCCGAGACTTCGATAGGTCTCCAGGGGAATCGACTTGTCGGCGATCGCGTAGCCGTCGAGGAAGCACTCGGTCGTGACGACGACCTTCGCCCCACGCGCCGCGGCCTCCCGGATCAAGGGTTCGGCCCTCTGGAAGTTGGCCTCCTTGTCTCCCCGGACCCATTTGAGCACGATTCCCGCCACGCGGACCGAGCCTGGATCCTCTCGGGAGGTTTTCATCGGACCGACCGTGAACCGGG
>JBFWRA010000781.1:0-3385 GCA_050249155.1 Isosphaeraceae bacterium
CGGCGTGATCCCCTTCATCTCCGGACGGAAGCGAATGTTGTAGTACCACTCGTCCTTCACCGCGAACGGCCGGACCCCTCGCGTGATCGGGTGTTCGGGAAGGCGGGCGACCTGGGCGGTCCAGTGCGGATTCGTTGAGAAGCCGGTTTCGTAGTATCCTCCGATCCAGTCCAGGAACCGGTCGCCCGGCTTTCCCTTGGGGACTTCCACGGCGTAATGCATGCAGACAAGTCCGACACCTTGATCCATCAGGGCTTGCAGGATCTGAAGCCGATCCCCCTGGATCATCGGGTGGTTGCCGCCGCCGTCCATGAAGAAGACCAGTGCCCTGGCGCCGTCGAAGACCTTCACGTCCTCAGGCCATCCGCCGGTGACGATCACCGGTTCGACCCCCTCGACCTGGCTCAGGCACTTGGCCAGGAGCTTGATGCCGGCGTTGAATTCGTGGTCGCCCGGCCCGTGACTGGGTTTGCCGGCGACGAGCACGATCTTGGCGGCGTCCGCGGCGATCGCGACGGGAGAGGCCACGCCCACCAGGGCGACGGCGGTCAGCAGGGCGCGGAACATCGGGATTTCCTCATAGAAAGGGTTTCGCGAAGCGAGAAAAAAGGGGGCGACCCGCCCGGGCCGCCCCCCATCGAGTTTGGAACTTCCGAAGCGGAAGCGCGGCGTTAGACCAGGGGAGTCGAGCCCGGCTTGGGAAGCGTGGGACCGGGAAGCGAAACGTCCCATCCCAGGGTTTCGGGGAAGGTGTCGAGCTGGGAGTTCAGGGCCTGGTCCCAGGTCACGGCCTTGCCGGTGTAGGCCGACATCCGCCCCATGATCGCCGCGAGGGTGCTCTCGGCCACCTGCGTCAGCTCGTTGATCGGCTTGCCGGCGGTGATGCTTTCGAGCATATTGATGTGTTCTTGAACGTAGGGGTTGACCTCGCCTCGAACCCGGAGCCGGCTCAGCCCCGGACCCGCGAATCGGTAGTTCCCAGGGGCCAGGTGGGCGCGTCCCTTGGTGCCGACGAGGTATTCCGACACGTCCCCCTCGCAGCCGGAGATCTGCCGGGCGTTGCTCATGACGTGGACGTCGTTGGGGAACTCGTAATCCACGGAGAAGTGGTCGAAGCTTTCCCCGTACTCGGGCCCGGTGTTGACCTCTCGGCCGCCCATGCCGACGCAGCGGACCGGGTGACCGCCCAGCGCCCAGCAGGCGACGTCCAGGTTATGGACGTGCTGCTCGACGATGCAGCCACCGCAGAGCCAGAGGAAGTGATACCAGTTCCGCATCTGGTACTCCATGTCCTTCCACTCGTCCTTGCGGGGAACGGCCCAGATGTTTCCTTGATTCCAGAAGACCCTGGCGGCCAGGATCTCACCGATCTCGCCCTCCTTGATCCTCTTCATCGACTCGACGTAGCCGGCCTGGTGCCGGCGCTGGGTGCCGGCGACGATGGCCAGGTTCTTTGAGCGGGCGACCTCGGCGGCGGCCAGGACCTTGCGGATGCCGGTGCCGTCCACGGCCACGGGCTTCTCACAGAAGACGTGTTTGCCCGCGTTGATGGCGTATTCGAGGTGCTGGGGGCGAAAGCCCGGCGGAGTGGCCAGCATGACCAGATCGCAGCAATCCACGACTTGCTTGTAGGCGTCGAACCCGACGAAGCACCGTTCGGGCGTGACGTCGAACTTCTCCTTGGCCTGTTCCAGCTTCTGAACGCGATCGAAGCAATTCTTCAGGCGATCTTCAAACGCGTCGGCCATCGCGTGGATCTTGACGTCGAAGGTCGTCCCCGCGGCGGTCAGGATGTTTTCCGCGGCGCCGCTGCCACGGCCTCCGCTGCCGATCTGGCCGACTTTAATCGGGGAACCGGCCGCCGCGAAGGCGTTGGGCATCTGTTGAAACGCGGTGGTTCCCGCCGCCGCCACCGAAGTCGCCTTCAGAAACTCTCGGCGGGTCGAGGCGTTCGTCTCAGGTCTCGGCTCTGTCATCTGCGTTCTCCCTGGGTGATTCAAAGGCTCTGATTCGGGACGCTTGACGGTCGCGTGAGGGTTTCGATCAACGGGTGGTCTTGCCCTTGACGACGAGTGATTTCAGACCTCGCAGGTTTTCTTGCTCAACGAGGGGCCTGACCAGTCGGAAGCCGACGAAGGTCGCGTCGGTATGCCACCAGATGCTTTGCGGGCGCTGGGGGTCTTGAACGCTCCACTCGGGGTTGGACGACGTCCTCGCCGCGGCGCGAAGCCGATCGGCGTCGTCATCCCAGCTTCCCCCCCTCGCGACGTAGGAGTATTCCCTGGCGTCGGGCAACTGGACCGGACCCTTCACAGGCTGAGGCGACTCGGCCAGCTTACTGTAAATGTCTTCGACGTAGTGGTCCAGGCACCACTCCGCGACGTTCCCGTGGATATCGTGAAGTCCCCAGGGGTTTGGCTTCTTCTTGCCGATGGGCTGAGGCTTCTCGGCATTCTCGACGTACCAGGCGTAGTCGTCGATGTTGGAGGTATCCTCACCGAAGAAGTAGGCGGTCTTGGTTCCCGCCCGGCAGGCGTATTCCCACTCGGCCTCGGTCGGAAGCCGGTAGAGCGTGCCGGTCTTCTCGGAGAGCCAGCGGGTGTATTCCATCGCCGCGTGGTGAGTGATGCAGATGACCGGCTGCCCTTTTCGGCCAAAGCCGAACGTTTCGTCCGCGTAGGGGGGGGTCGGACGAGTCACGGCGTCCGCCCTCTTCTCGGTCTCGGGTTGGGTGTCCGGGTCGACCCCCGCGTTTTTCTTGGCCTTGAGGTCCATCGAAAAGGCGAACTGGTCGTACTCGTCCCAGGTGACCTCGTGTTTGCCCATCCAGAACGGGGCGATCTCGACCTTGAATCGCGGACCTTCGTCCTCGGAGCGATTCTCCTCGGACTCGGGGCTACCCATCTCGAACGTGCCCCCGGGTATCGGCAGCATCTCGAACTTGAGCGACGTGCCGGGAATCCCCTGGGTGTACGGCTTCATCTCCGCGGCGGTGGTCGGGGAAGGGGCCTGCTGGGCGAGGAGGCAGGGACACAGGGCGAATGAACCGAAGACCAGGATTGCGCGTCGGAGAAGCGGTTTCTTCCGCATTTGTGTTACTCTCAAGAGTTGGGGAGAGCGGGTCACGAATCTCAATCGGGAGGGAGCGGGAGCATGGGTCACCCCACGAGCCGGCGTCCTTTGGTCAATACCGCGAGGGATCAGGCGGCCAGGCCGACTCGCGACGGCGAGGCCCGCGGGTTCCGGCTCGGGTTCGCGATCCTCTTGCTTCCGCTCATCCAGGTTCCTTTTGGGAATTCGGCGGTCGGGGCGGACCCCAGGGCGACTTCGAAGGAAACGGCCACTCGGTTCGCCTTCTCCGAGACGCACATGGGAAGCACCTTCC
>JBFWRA010000782.1:0-3383 GCA_050249155.1 Isosphaeraceae bacterium
CTGCGACCGAGTCGTCCGGATGCGCGACGGCGTCCTACTGGAAGACTGAACGAAACGAGCGTGTCGAGCGCACCGTTGCCCTGGAGCCCCCTCCCTGGCAGACTGTGGGGACGGCTCGGCCCGTGGTCACCATCCCCAACCCCGGGGACGAAGGATCGGGCCGGCGCCCTCCACCACGTACCGCCGGGGTGCTTCATGAAGCGTATGCTCACTGGTCTGCTCGCCTGCCTCCTCCTCGCCTCGCCGACCGCGACCACGAGGGGACAGACCCCAAAGGAACTGGACCAGACCGCGCGATGGACCGCGGGGCCGCAAAACGCCGACGGTGGGTTCCCGGCGACTCCTGGCGGACCCTCCTCGCTCGGTTCCACGGGCTCGTCCATTCGCATTCTCAAATATACCGGCGGCTCGATTCCCAACGTCCTGGGGGCGATCCGGTTCGTGAAGTCGTGCGTGGACCCCGAGACCGGGGGGTTCGCGCAGACGCCCGGAGGCAAGGCCGACGTGGCCACGACCGCCTCGGGCCTGATGGCGTTCCTCGAACTGAAGATCAACGATCCCCTGGTGGTCGATAGGGCCGTCGCGTTCCTGTCCGAAAACGCGAAGACCTTTGAGGAAGTGCGGATCGCCGTCGCGGGGCTTGAGGCCGTGGGAAAGACCTCGCCCAGCGCCCCGAAGTGGGAAGCCCTGGTGCGCGAGGGCCGCAACGGCGACGGGACCTGGGGACGAGGCGTCTCCGCCGCGAAGGACACCGGCGGGAAAGCCGTCGCGCTGCTACGCCTGGGTGTCGAGCTCGATCAAAAGGACGCGATCCTCAAATCTCTTCGAGACGCTCAGCGCCCCGACGGCGTCTGGAACGGTGACAAGGACGCTCCCGATCTCGCGTCCTCTTATCGGATCATGCGTTACTTTCACATGGTGAAAGCGTCCCCCGATCTGGAACGACTCGGCCGCTTTCTGGCGAGCTGCCGGCACCCCGAAGGAGGATACGCCCTGGAGCCTGGTGGCGAACCCAGTCTGAGCGCGACGTACTTCGCCACGATCATGCTCCTTTGGTCTCGGCAGCTCTCGGGGCTGCCCGCGCTGGTCGAGACCGCGGGGTTCCAGCCCCTGTTCAACGGCCAGGACCTGACCGGTTGGGAAGGCAACCTGGAACTCTGGTCGGCGCGGGATGGAGCCATCGTCGGCTCGTCTCCCGGAATCAAGCGGAACGAGTTCCTGGCGACCAGGGCGTCGTTCGGCGATTTCGTGTTCAAGGCGAACTTCCGGATCAAGGAGGGGACCGGCAATTCTGGCATTCAGTTCCGAAGCGTCCGGGTGCCCGGAACGGAAATGTCGGGCTACCAGGCCGACCTCGGCGAGAACTACTGGGGTTGCCTCTACGACGAATCACGACGGAACAAGGTGCTGGAGCAGGCGTCCCCCGCCGCGCTGAGGACTTTGAACAAGGTCGGTTGGAATCAGTACGTCATCGACGCCAAGGGGGCGGACGTTCGCCTGGCCCTGAACGGCGTGACCTCGGTCTCGTATCACGAGGATGATCCGGGGATCGCCCGATCGGGTCAATTCGCCTTGCAAATCCATTCGGGCGGACCGATGGAGGTGACGTTTCAAGATCTGTACGTTCAAACCGTGCCCTCTCCCGACGCCAGCGCGTCGGACGTTCCTGGTTTTCACCTGCGCACGGTGGAGACGTCCACCGGGCCCCGAAAATACACGCTGTACCTGCCGACCGGTTACGACGGCAAGAAGACGTTCCCCGTCGCGCTCTTTCTGCACGGATCGGGAGAACGGGGCGAGGACGGCGTGAAGCCGGCTCAGGTTGGGCTCGGACCGGCGATCTTGAAGTCACCCGAGGCGTTCCCGGTCATCGCGGTCTTTCCCCAGGCTCGAACGACCTGGGCGGCGGGTTCGGAAGACTCCAAGGCGGCCCTCGCCGCGCTCGACGACGTCCTGAAGTCGCTGAAGGCCGACCCGGACCGAGTCGTTCTGACGGGCCTCTCGATGGGTGGACGCGGCAGTTGGGAACTCGCCGCGGCCGAACCCGAACGATGGGCGGCGGTCGTTCCCATCTGTGGAATGGGCCAGCCAGACTCCGCCGGAGCCATCCATAAGCTTCCCATCTGGGTCTTCGTGGGCGACGCCGACCGAGACGCCACGGTCCTGAACTCGCGGGCGATGGTCGAGGCGATCACCGGCCGAGGCGGCAATCCCCGTTACACCGAATACCGAGGCGTCGGTCACAACAGTTGGGATCGCGCGTACAACCACCCCGCCCTGGCCGAATGGATCCTGAGTCAGGTTCGGCGATGAAATCTGTTCTCATGAACTTTTGAAAGTGCTCGCGATGATTCAGAGATCGATTCGCGTCCTGTCGTTGATTCTGGCGGCGCTCCCGTCCCTGACGAGCGGCCAGGGACCCGCCGAAGCGCCGCTGGTCGTCCGGGATCAGGTCAAGTTGACACTCTCGGGAGCGCGCAGAATCCTGGAAGGGGCGGAGGCGAAGGCGACCGAGATGAACCTCAAGGTGAACGTCGCCGTGGTCGACGACGGTGGGCATTTGCTCGCGTTCGCCCGAATGGACGGCGCCCGGCCCGCCAGCGGATACACCGCGATCACCAAGGCCACCACCGCCGCGACGTTCCGTCAAGACACCGGGCCGGTTCCCAAGGGAGTCTCCGCGCCCGATCCGTTGTTGAATTTGAGTCTACAGAACGCCGCGGCCGCCAGCGGGGGCAAGATCACGACCCTTTATGGAGGGGTCGCCGTGATGGTCGACGGCCAGGTGGTCGGCGGCGTCGGAGTGGGGGGCGGCACGGGTGAGCAGGACGCCGAGATCGCCAGGGCCGGAATCGCGCGGCTGCTCGCGGAGGTTCCACCCAGGCCCGCGCACTGAGGCCTTTGAGTTCGCTCTTCAAAACAAGACATGACGATTCCCGACGGAGTTCCCATGAACGCGAACGGTCAGCCCGGACGCTCGACTCTCCTGGTCGTCTGCGCCTTGCTCGGGATTCTGGGTTCGGTCACTGGAATCAAGGCGCAGGAAGTGATTCCCCACGGCCAGAGCCAGCCCCCCGGCAAGGCGCTCTCACCCGCGGAAGCCCTCCGCAAGATGTCGGTCCCCGAGGGCTTCCAGGTCGAACTGGTGGCCAGCGAGCCGGACCTGATCAACCCCGTGGCCATGACCTTCGACGATCGGGGGCGGATCTGGGTGACTGAGAGCCTGGAATACCCACGTCGAGAACCTGGGCCAGGACGAGACCGGGTCAAGGTGCTCGAAGACACCGACGGCGACGGCGAGGCGGACCGCTTCACGATCTTCGCGGACGGGCTGAACATCCCTTCCGGAATCGCGGTCGGCCATGGGGGCGTCTGGGTGGCCA
>JBFWRA010000783.1:0-3383 GCA_050249155.1 Isosphaeraceae bacterium
CAACGTCGACGCCGTCTACATCCCCTTGCCGAACGAACTCCACAAACCCTGGGTCCTCGCCGCGGCGGACGCTGGAAAGCACGTGCTATGCGAGAAACCCCTGGCCCTGGACGCCGCCGAGGCCCACGAGATGGCCGGCCGTTGCGAGGACAAGGGGGTCGTGCTGATGGAGGCGTTCATGTGGCGAAACCAGCCACGAACCGCCCGCCTTCGCGAGCTGGTCGAGGCCGGAGCGATCGGGGAACCCCGATTGGTCCGGTCCTCGTTCTCGTTCCCGATCGAGCCAGACGACTGGCGGCTCGATCCGGCACGAGGCGGAGGGGCCCTCTGGGACGTCGGATGCTACGGCGTGAACACCGCGCGGCTGTTCGCCGGAGAAGACCCCGAACGCGTCCGGTCGGTGGCGCGCTTCGGACCGACGGAGGTCGATCTGTCCCTGACCGCCGAACTGCTCTTTCCCAGCGGAATCATCGGACTGGTCGATTGCAGTTTTGAGCAGCCGTTTCGCTGTTCCTATGAGCTGGTTGGAACCACGGGCGTGATCGAGGTGCCCAACGCCTATCTGCCGCCCAGCCGGCCGATCGCCATTCAGCGCGACGCCTCGGGAAAAGTCGCGCGGGAATGGACCTTCGAGGGTGACGACCAGTACGGCGCGATGGTCGACGCCTTCGCCGAATCGGTTCGAAGAGGATCGCTCATCAGCCCTTGCGAGAACGGCGTCGCCCAGATGGCGATCCTCGACGAGATTCGAGCGACGGCCCGGTCGAGCTGAATCTCAGGGGGAGAAGGGGT
Source organism: Isosphaeraceae bacterium (assembly GCA_050249155.1). Taxonomy (GTDB): domain Bacteria; phylum Planctomycetota; class Planctomycetia; order Isosphaerales; family Isosphaeraceae; genus JBFWRA01. Next base: position 793 of record JBFWRA010000783.1, read on the forward strand.
CGAGGTCGGGGGGCTCGAACGCGTTGACGTAGTGCTCGATCGTCGGCTCGCGCCCGGCGTCCGGCCAGACGATCGCGACCACGTCGAACCGGGCGCGGACCCCCGAGAGATGGAACCTTCGGACGAATTCCAGGGCGGCCCGAGTGAGCCGCCGCCGTTTCTCCAGGGTGACCGCCTCGACGGGCACGCCCGCGCGACGAGTCTTGACCTCGACGAAGACCAGGACGTCTCCGTCCCTGACGATCAGGTCGATCTCTCCGCGAGCGGTTCGGTAGCCCCGAGTGACGACCCGACATCCCCGACGCCGAAGGAACCGGGCGGCCGCGCGCTCGCCACGGTCGCCCAGCAGCCGGTTCCAGAGCGCCCGGACGTAAACGTTCATGTCGCTTTCCGGGCCTTCAGCGAATCCCCAGGTCGCGCTCGATCTCACGGGCCTGGTCGCTCAAGCCGCCAGAGAGCCGGGAGTTCTGGAAGAACGCTCGGGGCCGGGCGGACTTCACGTCCAGGGGCGTGTCGACTCCGATCTCTTCCTCTTCGGCGGGGATCGTCGACTCCGTCCCGTTGGTCCGAAGTCCCAACGACTGACGGATGGACTCGCAGCCGATGAGCGTCGATGACGCTCCCAACAGGACCATCGCCAGGCCCACTTTACGAAACGTCCGGAACATCGTGACACTCTCCCGCGTGACAAGAGCCGGGCCGGGCCGGGTCGGACCTGACGGGTCAGGGCCGGCGGGGTGGTGTCGCTCGGTGGTCATCGCGCGCGTCGGCGGGCGGCCGGTGACGTGAATCGGCGGGATCTTGCCAGAAGTCCCCGCGCGCGCCTAGCCCGGTTTCTGTTTCCACGCGTCCTCCACGCCAGGCGACGGCTCGGGGCCCCACGCCAGCGCCAGGGCGGCCAGCCCAACGAACGGCAAGACGCCCACCATCACGAAGATCGGGGCGAAACTCCCCGTGCGATCCTTGATCAGACCGGCGAGCGGCAGAATGCCCGCCGCCAGGAGGTTGCCGACGCCCCCCAGAATCCCGACGACCAGCCCCGTGTGCCGCGGCGCGACCTCCTGCGTGAACGAGAAGTAATTGGCCATGAACGCGGCGATCCCCATCGCCGCCAGCGCCAGCAGCGCGACGACCATCGCGTTCTGATTCGCCACCGCCACCCCCGCCGCCGACGTCGCCAGCAGCGTGCAGCCCGCCATGACCAGCACCCGCGCCCGGACCGGCGAAACCCCGCGAGCGGCCAGCATCCGGCTCAGTCCGCCACCGCCCAGGTTCCCCGCGTCGGCCGCCAGAAACGGCACGGCCGTCCAGAGCCCGCTGGCCAGAAACGACATGCCCCGATCTTCACGCAAATAAGTCGGCATCCAACTGAGCAGAAAATGCCAGCAAACATTGATCGAGACCGAGACCAGCACCAGAACCCAGAACCGTCGCAGGCGAACCACCTCCCCCAGGCTCGCCGCCCAGGAGTTCCCGGCGAGCGATTCGGTTGAAACCACCCGCGCGGCGAGGAGCCAGCCAAACGTCAGCGTCGCGATCCCCCACCAGATCGCCGGCATCCCAAACCGGTACGCCGATGCGAAAATCACGAAGGCGAGCGCGGAAACCACGTGGAACGCCAACTTCGCCTCGAAGCCGAGACCCCCGGAGAATTCACAATCCGACGGCGGCCCGGTCCGCTTCGCGAGCCCCGAGATCCGCGCGGCGCGTGGGTCTCGCATCGCGACCATCCAGGCCGCGACCCAGACGAACCCCAGCGCCCCGATCACGACGAACGAGGTCCGCCACCCGGCCCAGCGTGTCAGCAGCGGCACGACCAGCGGCGTCAGCACCGCGCCAAAGGCCGCCCCCGAGTTGAAAATCCCGTTGCCCAGGCTCCGGTCCGCCGGCGGCAAGATTCGTCCCGTCACGCTCAGGGCGCACGGCCAGTTGAACGATTCTCCAACCCCGAGCATCGCTCGACAGCCCATCAAGAAACCCAGCGTCGGCGAGAACGCCGAGGCGATCCCCGCCATCGACCACCAGGCCACCGCCCCCGCGTACGTCCGCTTCAGGTCCCAGCGATCGACGAGGAACCCCGCGGGCACCTGCGAGATGGCGTAAGTCATCGAAAAGACCGCCATCACCCAGCCAAAATCCTCGTTCGAGAGTCCGAACTCCAGCTTCACAGGCCCGCTCACCAGCGAGATCGCCTGACGGTCCATGTAGTTCAGGACCGTCGAGGCGAACATCAGCCAGCAGACTCCCCAGGCCCAGCGATCGGCCACGGGAAGGGCCGGCTCGGGAGGAGGGGGTAGGTACTCGGGGGAGGTCTCACCCTGGTCGGAAAACTCGGTCAGCGACACTCGGGAACCTCCGTCGCGAGAATGAGGGAAGGGTCGGGTGCCGGTGGAGGAGCCCCGGCCGCGATCGGACCCTAGATTGCCAGACGGCCCGGGGCGTCGCAACCGTCTCACTGGGAAGAACCAGGGCCCGGCTGCTATGATGAGTTTGACGGTGGGGGAAGGGATTCGCTCCCGACCCCCCTGGCCGAGCCAACGAAATGGAAGGACGGAGCGATCATGACGAGCGAGTCCAAAGCCGACTCTCGC
>JBFWRA010000784.1:0-3382 GCA_050249155.1 Isosphaeraceae bacterium
ACCTCGCGGCCATCGAATCGGAGCGATTCGAGCCTGCCAGGGAATCGGTGGCCTTGCTCACCGGGGTGGTGCTGGTTGGCGGCCTGACGATCGTGGGGTTGGTCGCCTGGAGACTGGCGGCAGGGGGGTAGAAGTCATCGCCGATGGGATTCACGGCCCTATCCGGGCGAGGTCGAAGAGCGAGGGGCGAGGCGCGACGTTCATCCCCAGGTCGTCCCAACGCTCCGAGTCGAGTCGAGTTGAGTTGAGTCGAAGATCGTCATGGGACGGAGAGGGAACCCGTGTGGGACGCCGCCGCGTTCCAGGAGATTCCGGGGGCGGAGTACCGACCCGGCCACCCTGTCGGGTGACCGAGAATAAAGGAAGGCCGCGCCGGGGAGGGGTGGAATTCGGCGCGGCCTTCGATTTCTGGGATCTCTCAGGCGAAGAGATCGTTGATGACCGAGCCGTTGCGGACGATCGCCACGGGGCGGCCGGTCGGCGTGTGGTATTCCTTGGCCGCGTCGATACCCAGGGCGTGGTAGAAGCTGGCCGCGACGTCGTCGGGGGCGATCCCGTCGCCGGAGGCCGGGCCCATCCCCTTCTCGTCGCTGGCGCCGACGACCTGGCCTCCCTTGATCCCGCCGCCACCCATGAGCACGAACATGGCGCGGGGATAGTGGTCGCGGCCTCCCCTGGCGTTGACCTTCGGGGTCCTGCCAAACTCACCCGTCACGAAGACGGCGGTCGACTCCAGCATCCCCTTTTGTTCCAAAGCCTGGAACAGCCCGGAGAGGGCGCTATCCAGTTCGGGCAAAAGCTTGCTCTTCAGCGAGGTGAAGACGTTTTGATGGGTGTCCCAGCCGCCGCTGGAGACCGTGACGAACCGGACGCCGGCCTCGATCAGCCGGGAGGCCAGCAGGCAGCTCTGCGCCAGGGGACTGGCGTTGAACAGCCCGCTGATCGACGGGGACTCCTGTCCGACGTCGAACGCCTTGCGGGACCGGGGGGAGCTGATGATGTCGTAGGCCCGCTGGCCGAATCGGTCGAGGCCGTTGACCAGGTCGCTGTCCTTCTCGAACCCGCGGAACGTGGCGTCCAGGTCGTTCAACAGCGCCCGGCGCTTGTCGACCTCCTCCACGGTCATCCCGCGGCCCAGCGTGATGCCCCGGACCGAGAACGGCTGTCCCGCCCGAGGGGTGGACGTGGTGCTGAACGGCGCGAACTCGACGCCGAGGTAGCCGGCGACCTGCGGCGAGTTCGGGATCGCCACGAACGGCGGCAAGTCGCGGGGGCCGGGCTTCTCCTTGCTCACCACCGCGCCGTAGCCGGGGAACTCCAGCGAGGGCAGGGGGCGGTTCCCCGTGTTCATGTACTTGGTGCCGAACTCGTGGGCCGCCAGGCTGTGGCTGACCCCGCGGAGCACCGTGAACTTGTCGGCGAACTTCGCGAGCGAAGGAAGGTGCTCACAGAACGAGACGCCCGGCACGTTGGTCTCGATCGGCTTGAACTCACCCCGGTACTCCTCGGGGGCGTCGGGCTTCATATCGAAGGTGTCGAGGTGGGTCGGCCCGCCGCTCAGGTTGATGAAGACCGCGGAGGTCGCCTTGCCGAACCCCGGACCCTTGCCCGTGGCGCTTTTCTTGACCTCGCCCCCCTGGGCCTCGGTCATCCTGAGGAAGCCGGAAAGGCTCAGGCTCATCCCGAACGGGGTGAGCACGCCCGCCCTGAGGAAGTCTCGGCGGCGGACGCCGTCGCAGTACCAGTTCGTCGCCATGGGAAGGGGGCCTCGAATCGGGTTGGGTTGGGTGCGTTGATCGCCCATGACGCATGGGCGATCGGTCCGTCACGATCACAGCTCGGAGTCCAGTCGACCGTCAATGATTCGTCACGAACTCTTTGGTGTTCAGGAGTGCCCAGAGGAGTCCGCGGAAGCCCTGGGCGGGGTTCTCGGCGTCCCGAAGGTGGGCCCTGGAGCGTTCCAGCTCGGCGTCGGTCGGTCGTCGGCCAAGCGCCCTGAGGAACGCCTCGACGATCGTCGCGTCGGGGTCGAACGGTTTCGCCTCGCCCGACTTGGGGAGTTTGGCCAGGCGGTTCTGGTGCAGCGCCAGGTCTTCCCGGCGCTTTTGCAACTGGAGCCTCAGGTCCTTGGCCTGATCGTCCTTCCCGGCGGATCGAGCCGCGCGCAGCTCTTCGCGGAGGGAATCGACGCGCTCTTGATATCGCGCGACGAGCGCTTCTTCCTCGGCCCGGCTCTTGTCGCTGGCCTGGCTCGCCGCTCCGGCGACCTCGTCCAGCCAGCCGCCGCGACGGTCCAGGGCGGTCAGAAGCTCCTGATCATTCTGGAGGAAGATCGACTGAAGCAGGTTCGGCTCGGTGGACGCCGAGCAGTCGCAAGGGGTTTCCCGGGTGGACCGCCCGAAGACCTTGGAGGCGTAGTCGCCGTTGCCGTTGCGTCCGAGGGTGGCTCCCCCCTTGGGGCCGATCGCCCGATCGGCCAGGCCCTCGGGCGTGCCCACCTTCGCCAGGTCCGCCGAGCCTCCGGAAACCTGCGCGACCGCGTCGAGGACGACCTCGGCGGGCAGCCTGCGCACCATCGCCTTGCTGAAGTTCTTCTCATCCAGTCGGTTGGTCTCGTTCGGAGACCACGACCGCTGATACGTCGCGCTTCCGGTGATCTCCCGGTGCAGCCAACGCAGGTCGTACCCGCTGGCGACGAAGCCGTCGGCCAGGTGATCCAGCAAGGGGGCGTTGGACGGAGGGTTGGCCAGGTTCAGGTCGTCGGTCGGATGAATGATTCCCCGACCGAAGTACGACGCCCAGACCCGGTTCACCAGCGCCCTGGCGAAGTACGGATTGCGATCGGAGCGGAGCCAATCCATCAACGGCTGCCTGGGATCGTCGAACGAGGCGAGGTCCACCTCGCCGCCACCCAGGATCTTCGGGGCGGAGACGTTGTTCGGGGCGCGCTTCTGGCCTTTTTGTCCCTTGACGCGGGCCGCTCGGCCGTTGTCGTTGATGAAGACTTCTTGCATCGGGACTGGCGTCCCTTCGCGGGTGAGCCTGGCCAGCTCGCGTTGGAGAACGCCCCCCATCTTGTCGTTCAGGCCCAGTTCCTTGCGCATCGCGACCTGACGCTGTCGGGCGTCCGGGGCGACGCCATAGCCGATCGGGGTGAAGAACGCGGTGAATTTCTTGAAGTCGTCCTGCGTCCACTGGTCGAACGGATGCTTGTGGCACTGGGCGCATTCGAGCCGAACGCCGAGGAAGGTGTAGCTGAAGCCCAGAGCCTTCTCGTCGGGGGTCCGAAGGTTCCTCCGGGCCCAGAAGTAGGGCATGGTCTCGCGGTCGGTGAAGTCCGCGGGCTCCTTCGACCGGTAGTAGGTCGTCTCCTCCTTCAGGA
>JBFWRA010000785.1:0-3380 GCA_050249155.1 Isosphaeraceae bacterium
AGGCGCTGGGGTGGTCCACGTATAACGGCGACCACATGAGCATGTACAACCCGAACGCCTCGATCCCCAAGACGCTGGTGCGGTTTTTGGTGCGATACGTGGCCAACCACGAGTTCGAGGAAGGCGAAGTCCGTCGGACTCTGCTATCCATCGCCGAAACGACGATTTCGCCGGAACTCCTCCCCCCGGCGGCCTCCGGCGAGATCGAGCAATCGACCGAGGACACGCTGGGGCCTTATGAGCTGCACGACTTCATCCTGTACAACGCGATCCGCAATGGCTACTCCCCGGAGAAGATCCTCTTCCTGAGCGAGCACGCCGAATTCACCAGGCCCTACCCTCGGGCGCTGATGGAGCGTGTGTTGCGAACGTTCTATTCGCGGTTCTTCCGCAACCAGTTCAAGCGTTCGTGCGTGCCCGACGGCCCGAAGGTGGGCACGGTGAGCCTCTCCCCTCGGGGTGACTGGCGGATGCCCAGCGACGCCGACCCCGCCGCCTGGCTGGCCCGACTCGCCGTCGATTAGAGCGGTTCACGTCCAGCCCTCGCAAAGGAAGGGTGCCTGGGGCGGCACGCCCCAGATCTTCCCCAGGTCGGGGAACCGGGGCGTCGCAAGCTCCGCCGCCAGGCACCCTCGACTCGACGACCAGGCGCAACCCGTCTGTGAACCGCTTTGGGAATCCCCGGAACCCTTCCGAGAGGCCAACCCGCTCCCGGAACGCTCTCATCGAGAAGGCTGGCTCGCCTCCTTCACCAGGTCGGCCACGGCCTCGTCCAACGCGACGCCGTCGATTGACCTGTGGCGGATCACGCCTTTGTGGTCGATCACATAAACGGTCGGCCAGCCTCCGACGTCCCAGAGTTGGTGGATGGGGCCGGGCTCCCCGCCGCCGTCGACCCAGAACCGCCAGGTGACAACTCCCTTCGCCCTCAGTTCGGCGAGACTGGCGTCCGAGTCGCCACTGTTGATCCCGATCAGCGCGAACGGCTTGTCCTTCATCCGCTCGACCAGCGCCCGCAACTCCGGGTACATCATCCGGCACACGCCGCAATGCTCGTGACTCCAGAAGTCGAGAACGACCACCTTGCCTCGATGGTCGCTCAGCCGGAACGTTTTTCCGTCAAGGTCTCGGCCTTCGATTTCGGGAGCCATGCGCCCGGGAACGAGATGACGAACCCGGAAGAGGTCCCGCCTCGCCTTGTCGGCCAGTGCGTTGGAGTCGCCGAACTCGACGATCGCGCGCTCGAGCGCCCGCTCGGCCTCCTCGGAAATCCTCTTGAGGTCGGCGTCGGTCTCCGGTGGCATCAGGAAGTAGGGGACCTTCGCCCCGCGTTGGGCGAGCGTCGCCATGAGCCGGTTTGTCTCGATCTCCTCCCTCCGTTGCATGAGATGCCGACCCAGCGCCCCGAGGCCCTTGGCCCTCACGTCGCGATCCGGGCTCTGGTCGACGACCGTCCGGAAGAGTCGTTCCAGGGGAGGGAAATACCCTCCGTAAAGCACGTCGAGTTTTGAGAGCAGCGCCCCGAACCGGCGGTCCTGGACGTGGTCGGCCCCCAGAAGGTCCATCGCCTCACCCGCCCAGGGCGTGAAAAGCGAGCGGTGGACGACCCAATCGAGGGCGTCGAGCGCCACGGGGCTTTGGGGATGGCTTCGGGCCAGTTCCAGGAACGGAACCATCGCCTCCTTGGCCTTGACGGGATCGCTCTGATAGACGCGCGCCGGCAAGTTATGTCGATCGATCAAATTCTGATACTGTCGCTCGGGCGTTTCCCGAGGAGAATCCCCCGGCTCGGCCGACGCGACCGCGACGGCCAGGATCGCGTGAATCAACACGATCATTGGTTGTCTCTCCGGTTGGCTTGCCTCTTTGACGTCAAACCCGATTCGAGGCTATCGGGCCGATCTCGCGAACTCCACTCAAAAACGCCCAGGTGAATCAACTCGAATGAACCGGGGGCGTCCCCTCGTCGTGGCGCGCTTTCGCTTGACGTGTTCGGAAGTCCAGACTATATTTTCGTCCATGTGGAACGGCCTGGCGACGGCGGCGACGAAAACCAGGGCGAAGGCGGTCGGGCACCTCGACGCCGATTGTTTTTATGTGTCGGCCGAGCGGGTGCGTGACCAGTTCTTGCGTGAGAAGCCGGTGGGCGTCCTGGGCAACCAGGGTGCCTGCGTGATCGCCAAGAGTTACGAGATGAAGGCCGCGGGGGTCGCGACCGGCGAGCCGATCTGGGACGCCCTGGCCAAATGTCCGACAGGCATTTATCTCAAACGAGACTTCCGGTGGTACGAGGTTCTCAGCAGGCTGATGCTGGAGTTGGTCCGCGAACTCTCGCCGAAGGTCGAGTATTACTCGATCGACGAGTTCTTCTTCCTCGCCGCGCCCGGCCGTGGTCAAACGTTTCAGCGGCTGGCCGAGTCGATGCGCGACCGGATTTTCGAGCGGTTGGGCGTGCCCGTCACGGTGGGGATCGCCCGGACCCGGACCCTCGCCAAGCTGATCTCCGACGCGGCCAAACCGTTCGGGGCGCTCGCGGTGCTGGACCGCGACGCCGAGGAAGGGTTGCTCCACGAGCGGCCGGTGACGGAGATCACCGGGATCGCCGGCCGTCGCGCGGCCCGGCTCTCTCCCTGGAACATTCGGACCTGTCTGGACCTGGCCAGGGCCGACCGCCGGCTGGTCCGCGAGCTGCTGACGGCGACCGGCGAGGCCCTCTGGTGGGAACTGAACGGCGACCCGGTCCAGCCGATCCACGCCGAGCGGCCGTTGCACAAGGCGCTTTCGCGCGGGGGGAGCTTCGGCGAGGCGACGGTCGACCCGGGGGTCCTGTTCGCCTGGCTGGTCCGCAACCTCGAGCGTCTGATCGAGGAGTTGGAATACCACGGGGTGCTCGCAGGCCGGCTCACTGTCTGGGTGTCGTACAAAAACGGCCACGTGGGATTGGGCCAGTCGGGCCTGGCGGTGCCGAGCGATCGGTTCGACGTGCTTCTGGACGCCGCCAGGCCCTGCCTGCGACGGGCCTGGCTGCCCAGGGGCTCGGCGCAACGGATGCACCTGATCGCCGAGCGACTGACCCCGCGCCGCCAGGCCCCGCTCGGCCTGTTCTGTCCCCCCGACCCCCGCGCCGAGGTCCTGGCCAAGCTCAAGCGCGACGTCAACGCCCGACACGGCCGGTTCACCCTTCGCAGCGGCGCGACCCTGCCGCTGTCGCACATCTACCGCGACTCGGCCAACGGTTACGACATCTGCGACGTACGAGGAAAAATCTGTTTTTAGGAACAAGTCGAGAATAACTCCTTGATTTGTGGAGCGAGCCGCGGGTGCCACGTGGTTCGGTACTCCGAACCCGTGCCGGCGGCCACCGCTGAACCCCACGGGTT
>JBFWRA010000786.1:0-3380 GCA_050249155.1 Isosphaeraceae bacterium
GCCCGGCGACTCCGTTCGCACCTCGGTCTCATAGGGGAATTCCGCGTTCGGCAGACGGAACGGAAGTGGAACCTCCGCCTCCTTCTCCGTGCCACGGAACTCCGCGACGCCTTGAATCACCGGGGAGGCGCTCGCCACCATCGCCGCGATCAGGATCAGGCCATTCATCGCGTGACTCACGCATGTGTGAACGGGTGGACGGAACTGGAAACTCGGTCGCGGTTGCCAGGGGGTCGGGACACCGTTAGAGTACGGCGCGAACGACCATGAGGGAAAGGGAGATCCCCCGAGCCAATGCCGGTCCAAACCACGAGCCAACCCGACCTGGAGGCGTTGACCCCGCGGCGGGTCTGCCTGATCAAGCCAAGCGCCCTGGGGGACGTGACGAACGCCTTCGCGACACTGTCCGCGTTGCGACGTCGATGGCCGGAGGCGACGATCACCTGGGTCGTGAACGCCTCACTGCGAGGGCTGGTCGAGGGGCATCCCGAGATCGACCAGGTCATCCAGTACGACCGCGCTGGGATCAAACCGAACCCTTCCGGCGTTCGGAAGTTCTGGGCGTTCCTCCGGAGCCTACGGTCGGAGCGCTTCGACCTGGCGATCGACCTTCAGGGCCTCTTGCGTTCCGGCCTGATGACGGCGGCGACGGGGGCACCGGTCCGGGTCGGCTTGGCCGACGCGCGCGAGGGGGCGTCGTGGTTCTACACGAATCGGGTCGTTCCGCCCGGTTCCCACGACGAGGCCCACGCGGTCGATCGCATGCTCGCGGTGGCCGCGGCGTTTGGCGCGGACGTCGGGTGTCCGACGTTCACCGTGGCGGTGGATTCGTCCGCGGCCGACTGGGCTCGATCGATCATGGCCGACCTTCCGCGCCCGAGGCTCGCGGTGAACCTGGGAGCGCGCTGGGAGACCAAGCGATGGCCACCCGAGCACTTCGCGGAACTCGCCCGACGCGCCTCGGCGACTCGGGGCGCGCGACTCGTCGCGCTCGGTGCCCCCGAGGATCGCCCCTTCGTCGAGGAATTCATCAGGCGGGTCGATCCGATCCCGGTGCTGGACCTTTGCGGCCGGCTCACCCTTCCGACGCTGGCCGCGGTTTGCCGGGAGGTCGACGTGGTTCTCTCCAACGACACCGGGCCGCTTCACCTGGCGAGCGCCGCGGGCGTGAGGGTCGTCGGGGTTTACACCTGCACGAGCCCCGCGCTGAACGGCCCGTACGGTCCGAGGGCCCTCGCGGTTCAGACGGGGGTCTGGTGCAAGGGGAGCTACCGGGTGACCTGCGGTCGCCTGGAATGCATGGCGGAACTCACGCCGGACCGCGTCTGGCCACTGGTCGAGAGCCAGCTCGACGCGTCCGCTCGCTCAGCGAATTCCGCGGCCTGAGGCGTCGCCCGGTCCCACCTCGTCCTCGGGGAGATCCCAGGCGGGGCCACCGGCCGCTTCTCCCTCGACCTGTTCGATGAGCATGGATCCGGTGACGGTGACCGAGGAGGTGAAGATCGCCTCGAAGTCCATCGCGGGATCGTTCGGTGTCGGCTCGATCGCGGGAACCTCGCGGACGACGGCCGGTGGTTGGGGCGCGGGGGGGTCCGGCGGGAGGGCCAGGGGATGGTCGGGCGAGCGTGGGGAACGCGCGACGTCGAGCGCCAGGTCGACGACCGCGGGGTTCGCCGCGATCGATTCGGGTTCCTGCCTCGCCTCACCCAGCGCGTGGACGTGTCGGCTGGAGAGCAGGTGCCCCACCTCGAAGCGTTCGCCGATGTAGTGGCGGCGGACCTCGGGGTTGTTGACGATCTGCTCGCGGTCACCGTGGGCGAAAACCCTGCCCTCGCGGATCACGTAGGTTCGGTCCGTGACCTGAATGGTTTCCCGGAACTGGTGGTCGGTCAGCAGGATGCCAATGTCATAGGTTTCGACCAGGCTCCGGATCTGGTCCTGAATCTCGGAAACCGTCTTGGGATCGATGCCCGCGAAGGGCTCGTCGAGCATGATGAGCTTGGGCTCGGTGATCAGGGAACGGGCGATCTCGAGACGTCGGCGTTCGCCGCCGGAGACGCGGTTGGCCTTGGTCCTGCGAATCCTCGTCAGGCCGAACTGGTCCAGGAGGTCGTCCTGGCGCTCCCGACGCTGCTTCCTGGAAAGCGGTCGCGTCTCGAGGATCGCCATGAGGTTATCCTCGACGCTCAGCTGCTTGAAGACGCTCGAATCCTGGGCGAGGTAGCCCATCCCCAGCCGCGCCCGCTGATACATGGGGAGCCGGGTCACGTCTCGGCCGTCGAAGAGTACCTTGCCGCCGTCCGAGTCGATCAGGCCGATCGTCATTCGGAAGCTGGTCGTCTTGCCCGCGCCGTTGGGTCCGAGCAGTCCGACGACCTCACCCCGATTGACGTCGAAGTCGACCCCGTTGACGACCTGCCGGCGGCCGTACCACTTTTCCAAGCCGCGCACTTCCAGCAAGGCCATGGGTCGCTCCTCCTTGACCGCCCCGGACCGGTTGAGTCCTCGCCACTGGACCCGACCTTGGTCTCCTGATTGGATCGTCGACGAGGACTCAGCGGATCAAACCCATCCGCTCGAAATAGGGTCGAAACGGGATCTGAAAGTCCAGCCAGGGCCGGACGTCGGGACCGAACGGCTTGCCGTGGGGCCAGTAGACGCAGAACGCCTTGCCCGTCAACATCGAGCCGGGCACTTCCCAGGATCTTCGCCCGGTGGAGTCCCAGTCGACGTCGCGGTGATTCCAGCCTCGACTATCCTGGCTTCTCGGCGAGTTATCCCCCATCATCATGTAACGGTCGTCCCCGATCTCGTAGTCGCTCCAGGTCAGCGGGCCGATCGCGGCGACTTTCTCGGGCTGGGAGAGCCAGTCGAACAGTTCGGCGGCGGACCGGGGCACGCCGGAATCCCAGGCGTTGCCGAAGTCGAGGGAACCGGGCTTCTGGGTATAGTAGATATCGCGTTTCAGGACAAGTCGGCTTACCGCGACCTCGGCCCCTTTCACGGAGAGCCGCGCGGGTTGAAGATCCTCGACGGTCGGCTCGGGGTGGCTCTCGGGAGGATCCTCGTAGGTTAGCCCGTCCCCGAAGGGCAAGCTTCCGTCGACCCAGAGGGTGAGCCGGTTGTCGACGTTGGCCAGCGTGAGGTCGTGGGTCCCCTGACCGATGACGGTCGTGTCGGCCTTGCCAAGCACGGTGTCGCCGTGGCTCAGGATCGCCTCGCCGGTCGCCAGGTCGATTTCGCAGAGGTTGAGCACTCCCCCCTCGACCAATCCGATCCGGAACCGGCCGGCGCTGGACGAGGACGTCAATTGAGTTGAGATGGTGAGGTCGCCGACCCAGTGGGGCTGCATCCAGGGTCCGTCCGGATCGCGAAGGTAA
>JBFWRA010000787.1:0-3375 GCA_050249155.1 Isosphaeraceae bacterium
GGAGAGCCTTTTCGAATCGGTGGGAAGGGAATTTGGTCGACCGTTGGCCGCCGCGGTCGCTCGTGGCAAGGTCGGGTTCGCGGGCGCGGACACGGTCGAAAGCGTCAGTCCGGACGCGCCGGTGCCGCCAACGGCGACGGTCTCGTTGAGTCTCCGCTCCCACCCCATGGGGACCACCTTTGGAGGACCCCACGGCGCTTCCAGCGTGACGACCGACCCGTCGGAGACCGCCAGGGCGTTCGAGCCCGCCCTCGCCGCGCTCACGGCGGAGGACGTGCTCACCCCCGTCGTCGAGGAAGCGTATTCGTTCATGCCAGGAGGGCTCGCCTCGCTGCTCGCCGCGCGGGGACGTGAACGCGGAACCGGCAAGAAGGCGGTGCCGAAGGTCGAACGTCTGGAGACCGTGCGCCTTCTTTCTTGCAACGTCATCGCGGGACACGTCTTCCTCGACGCGGACGACGACGGGCTGTTCGACGCGGGGGAATCACCAATCCCGGGCAGTCTGATCGAGCTGCGCAACGGCGCGGGGGTCGTGGTCGGCACCGCCACGACCGACGCCTCCGGCACCTACTCGTTTTCCACCGACGGCACGATCGACACCACCCCGACGACCCTCTCGCAGTCGATCACCATCCCCGCCACGCTCACGAATTTCACCACCCCGTTCGCGCTCGCCAAGTTCAACCCGGACCTTGGCGAACTGCTCGACGTCGAGATCACCGTCCACGGTCAGCTCACCAGCGTGATCCGGGCCGAGAACACCAGCACCAGCTCCCCCGAGACGATCGAGGCCACCGTCGCCGGCGAGATCCGGTTGACCGGTCCCGGGCTCGACCTGATGGCCAGCGTCCAGAGCACGGGAGAGACGTTCAACGCCGCGGTCTACGACGGGACGACCGACTACGCCGGTCCCAGCGGCCACGACTTCGGCGCGCGGACCGCCACGATCGACCAGACCTACGTTCTCTCCAAATCCAATAATGACGACCTGAGCGCATTCATCGGATCGGGAGATTTCCTCGGCATCTTCGACGCCAGAGCGCGTTCCAGGGCCAGCGGCGGCGGAAACCTCGACTATCAAACGGCTTCCTCCGCGCAGGCGATCGTCACCGCGGTCTATCGGTATCGGCCGAACACCTGTCTGGCACCCGGCAATTACACCCTCGTGCAGGTGAACCAGCCGCCCAACACGCTCAATGGCAAGCGATCGTCGGAGGGACAGGTGTTCCTTCCTCCCGCGAGCGGGCCCGACATGATCCCCGTCACACTCACCGACCGCGACCTGCTCAACAACGACTTCGGTGAGATCGTCCCGGCGCGGCTCTCTGGGTTTGTGTACGTCGACTCGGATAACGACGCCGTGAAGGACGCCGCCGAGGCTCCGATTCCTGGCGTGACGGTGACGTTGACCGGCACCGACGACCTGGGCCAGCCCGTCAATCTCAGCGCGACCACCGACGCGAACGGGGCGTACGCGTTTGTGAACCTGCGGCCTGGCACCTACCGGATCGTCGAGTCCCAGCCGTCGAACTTCCTGGACGGCAAGGACGCGGTGGGCACGCAAGGGGGCACGCTCGCCAACGACCAGATCGACGCGATCGTCCTGGGGCAGGGGACCAACGGCACGGACAACAACTTCGGCGAGCTTCGTCCGGCGAGCCTTTCCGGATTCGTGTACTTCGATCGCGACGACGACGGCGTGAAGGACGTCGGCGAGACCGGCATCCCCGGGACCACGGTGACCTTGACCGGCACAGACGACCTGGGCCAGTCGGTCAACGCGACCGCCACGACGGACGCCAACGGCGCGTACGCGTTCGCGAACCTTCGGCCCGGGACGTACCGAATCGTCGAGGCCCAGCCGAGCGGTTGGCTCGACGGCAAGGACACGATTGGCTCGCAAGGGGGGATCGCCGGTCAGGATGAACTCAGCGCGATCGCGTTGGGGGAGGGGGTCGACGGCACGGACAACAACTTCGGCGAACTCACGACCGCCAGCCTCTCCGGGTTCGTCTACCACGACGCGAACGACGACGGTGTGAAGGACGCTGGCGAAGATGCGATTTCCGGGGTGACGGTGACGTTGACCGGTACCGACGACCTGGGTCAGCCCGTCAATCTCAGCACGACCACCGACGCGAACGGGGCGTACGCGTTTGTGAACCTGCGGCCTGGCACCTACCGGATCGTCGAGTCCCAGCCGTCCGCTTATCTTGACGGCAAGGATGCGGTGGGGACGCAAGGGGGCACGCTGGGCGACGACCAGATCGACGCGATCGCTCTGCTCCAGGGCGTCAACGGCACCGACAACAACTTCGGCGAGGTCCTGCCTGGACGTCTCAATGGCTATGTCTATTTTGATCTCAATCGAAATGGCCTGAGAGATCCGGGAGAGGTCGGCTTCGCGAACATCCCGATCCAGTTGACCGGCTCGACCAGCCTCGGTCCCATCACGCCTCGGTTCGTCACCACCGACGCGAACGGATTCTACAGCTTCGAGGGACTTCGGCCGGGCGTTTACACGGTCACCCAGACGGCCCAACCGACCGACTTCCTGGACGGTCAGGAATCGCGAGGGAACCAGACGCCCCTTCCGAACACCAGGGGAACCGACTTCATCGCCGAGATCGTCGTGCTGGCGGGAGGAATCGCTCCCGACAACAACTTCGGTGAGGAAGTCGAGCCGGACGTGGCTTGCGACGTGATCAACCAGGTCGAGGAGGTGACGCGGCTGGGCATCCACCACCAGCCGACGAGGATCCTCATCCGATTCAGCAACGACGTCGACCCGGCCTCCGCCACCAATCCGGCGAACTACCGGCTGGTTCAGATCTATCGCAACGGCCGCCTGGCTCGTCGAGAAGTCCCGATCCGATCGGCGACCTACGACCCGGCGACCAGGACGGTCACGCTCGCCCTGGCCCATCCCATCAACATTCATCATCCCTATCAACTCACCGTCGACGGCGTGCTCGACATTTGCGGAGATCCGATCGACGGCGACCGGGACGGCCTTCATGGAGGTGCCTTCGTGACGACCGTCACCAGGGCCAACTACCCCCACAGCCTGAGCGATGCCGCGATCCAGGCGCAAAAGGTCGAGATGTGGGGAGGGCGATTCCCGAGACTGGCCCACCAGCGAAGGATCGCAGGGCCCCGGACCCGAAGGGCCTGACCCTCCTCCGATTGATCGATCGATCGAACCGCGACGAACCCGGCCGGCCTCCCTCGCGCTGGAAGAACTTCCCCAGGTCTTCCGTGCGGGGGAAGGGCGGCCGTGGTTCTTAAAAGGGAACGATCCTCGAGGCCAGACTTCTCGCCGTCAGCCCCTGGGCTCGCGAGTCGCGGAAGTCCAGGGAAATCTGGCGAACAGGG
>JBFWRA010000788.1:0-3373 GCA_050249155.1 Isosphaeraceae bacterium
GACCCGCGAAACGCCGCGACGATCGCCGACAACGTCGGCGACAACGTCGGCGACTGCGCCGGGATGGCCGCGGACATTTTCGAGAGCTACGAGGTCACGATCGTCGCCGCGATGATCCTGGGCTACGCCAGCTTCGGCCACAAGGGGGTGATCTTCCCACTGCTGGTCCGGGCCAACGGCGTGGTCGGCTCGATCATCAGCACCTACAGCGTGAAGGCGGGACCGAACTCGACCAGCGACGAGGCGCTCCACTCGGTGCACCGCGGATTCTGGATTGGCTCGGTCATCAGCGTCGTCGGGTTCGTCGGCCTGGGGTTGGGCTACCTTCACTTCTCGCCGTCCTACTACGCGGACTTCCCCCAGGCCCTGGGCAGCTACGCTCTGGCCTCGGACTTCGAAGCCGCCCGCACCACCTTCGAGGCGGAAAACCTCGCTCTGAAGAACGACGACCCGGCCGCCTACAAGGAGAAACTCGGCTCGTTCATCCGCGCGTTCCCGAACCCGATCTTCGAATCGGGTCTTCCGATCTGGGCCTCGCTCGGCACGTCGACCCTCGACATGCGGCCCGCCTGGACCTGCCTGATCGGCGTGCTCCTGGCGATCGTTCTGAACAAATGCACAAGCTACTATACCCACACGCAGTACTCGCCGGTGAAGTCGTTGGCCAAGGCCTGTCAGACGGGCCACGCGACGAACATCATCCAGGGGTTCGCCGTGGGGTACGAGTCGGCGGTCGTGACCACCATGGTCCTGGCCATGGCGATCTTGCTTTCGGTGTTGATCTACGCCGGGGCGAGTCCGATCTTCATCGCCTACTGCGTGGCGATGTGTGGCATCGGCATGCTGACCCTGACCGGGAACACCATCAGCATGGACGTGTTCGGCCCCGTGGCCGACAACGCCAACGGCATTGGCGAGATGGGCTACGACAAGGCCGAGATGGGTGAGGAGAACTACAACCGCGCCCGGCAGATCCTTTCCGACCTCGACGCCGTGGGCAACACGACCAAGGCCGAGACCAAGGGCATCGCCATTGGCTCGGCGGTCATCGCCGCGGTGAGCCTCTTCGCCAGCTTCATCGCGGTCCTGGCCGTCGGCAGCGAGGACAGGATCGGCGAGATGACCATGACCCAGTATCGGGCCGAGGCCGCCAAGCTCTCGATCTCCGATCCGATGGTGTTCGTCGGCGCGTTGATCGGCGGGGTCGTCCCGCTCCTGTTCAGCTCGATGCTGATCCGGGCCGTCGGCCGCGCCGCGTTTTTGATCGTCAAGGAGTGTCGCGCCCAGTTCCGCGACAAGGAAATCTGGGAAGGCACCAAGAAGCCCGATTACGGCCGGGTCGTGAACATCTGCACGACGGCCGCTCAGCGCGAGCTGATCGGCCCGGCGTTGCTCGCCATCCTGATGCCGGTGCTGGTCGGCTGCTGGCTCGGCGCGCAGGCGTTGGGGGGCTACCTCGCTGGCATGATCATCGTCGGGCAGCTCATGGCGGTCTTCATGGCCAATGCCGGCGGCGCCTGGGACAACGCCAAGAAGGCGATCGAGGACGAGCCCAGGACCGAACTCACCGGCAAGGGTTCCGAAAAGCACAAGGCGGCGGTCACGGGCGACACCGTCGGCGACCCGCTGAAGGACACCGCCGGCCCGGCGCTCAACCCGCTGATCAAGGTCATGAACATGGTGGCGCTGCTCGCCATCGGGGCGATCCTGGCCGTCGACCAGCGCGGCCAGGGCTGGATTCTCACCGTGGTCGGCCTGGTCTGCGTGCTGGGCACCGCCTGGGCGGTCTACAACAGCAAGTCCGAGAGCAAGGAACTCCGTGAAATGGAGGCCGAGCTCACCGGGGTCGCGGACAAGAGCCTGGAGACCGCCGTCCATTGACCTGACCTAATCGTCTTCCACGACGCGAGCCAGGAGCCGTCCTTGACGGCTCCTGGCTTTTTTTGATTTTTCGGGATCGCTCGCCCCTCCCGCCGGCATATCCTGCCAGGTACGGTCCACGACCCGGGAGGGGCCCAATGGCCAGGGGCTGGCATCGCGAGCTGCGGACGGTCTTCGAGTCGGGCACCGTCGCGGGCCTCTCCGACGCGGAACTACTTCAACGGTTCCTCGACGGCGACGACGCGGGCTTCCGCGGCCTGGTCGCCCGTCATGGGGCGATGGTCCTGGCGGTCTGCCGCGACGTCCTGCGCGATGGTCACGCCGCCGAGGACGCCTTCCAGGCCACCTTTCTCGTCCTGGTGCGCAAGGCCCGAGGGCTTCGCGTCCAGGACGGGCTCGGACCCTGGCTCCACGGGGTCGCCTGCCGGGTCGCCCGCCACGCCAGGGCCGACGCCGCCCGACGACACGCCCGTGAAGGCCACGCGGCGAAGGCCCCGTCGGCGTTCCCGTCGCCAGGCGACACCCCCGAGTCGGCCGAGCTCAGGGGGTTGCTCCACGAGGAAATCGATCGGCTACCCGAATCCTTTCGGATTCCCCTCGTGTTGTGTTATCTGCAAGGGTTGACCCATGAGGAAGCCGCCCGACGACTCCGCCGCCCGGTGGGGACGGTTCGAAGTCGACTGGCCAGGGGACGAGAACGGCTTCGCCGACGGCTGGCGCGCCGAGGGGCCGTCCCCGCGCTGGCGGCGGGCGTCCTGGAGGGGGCCGGGCCTTCCTCCAGGGCGTTCGTCTCGGCGGACCTTCATACGAGCACGCTCGCCGCGGCGCTCGCCGTCCTGAAGGGCGTATCGATCGCGGGAGCGGGAGCGGGTTCCGCCCCCGTCACCGCGCTGATCCTCTCCCGAAAGGTGGGACTCCTGATGACCCTGACGAGCCTGAAGACCGCCGCGCTGGGAACGATCGCCGGACTGTCCGTCACGGCGGCGGCCGTGGTCACCGCCGGCCAGGCGACGACTCCGGCCCGGCCGGAATCGCCTTCGATCGCCCAGGTCGCATCACCTCCCGATCGACCGACGGAACCCACGCCTCCCGAGCCGTCGAGCTCCGGCTTCATGCCCGAAGACCTGGCGCACTGGCAGCGCATGGCTCGGCTGCGGCTGGAACGGTTCGAGGCGTTTATGAAGAAGGGCGTCCTCCCTCGTGAAACCCGCGACGAGATCCAGGCCGCCCTGGAACGCTCCACCAGTCAGATGAAGGCCCATCAAAGGCGTTGGGAGGAGGAGCTGGAACTTCAGCGGCTTCAACTGCTACGGGCGCGGGCGCGGGTCGCCCGGGCCAAGGCTCAGCGTGAGCTCGCCCAGGCGATCGTGGATCGGAACACGCGACTGAACGAACGTGTGAAGGGAGCGATCTCTTCCGAGGAGATCCGCAGGGCGGAGGCGGAGTCCCAACTCGCCGACGCCGATTTCGCGGTCTCCGACGTCGACGTCAA
>JBFWRA010000789.1:0-3373 GCA_050249155.1 Isosphaeraceae bacterium
GGCACAGGAAGATCCTTTCCGAGAAGAACCTCGCGCTCCCCAAGATGTTCGGAAAGCGACCCGCCTCGCCGTTCGAGGTTCGAGCCTTCGACCCGCTTCGGGCGAAGTCGTCGCCGGCCGGCGAGTATCTGCCGATGCCCTCCGACGGCTCCCGGCCCGGGATCTTCTTCGTGAACACGCTGGACCCCGAGAGTCGGCCGACCTACACGATGCGGGCCCTGGCCTACCATGAGGCCCTGCCCGGCCACCACTTCCAGGGCGCGTTGGCCGCCGAGATGGTCGGCAGGCCCCCGTTCCGTCGATTCTTCTACATCCCGGCGTTCGACGAGGGGTGGGCTCTGTACGCGGAAGGGCTGGGGGCCGAACTCGGGCTCTACAAGACGCCCTACGAGGAACTCGGAAGGCTGAGCTACGACGCCCAGCGCGGGGCCAGGCTGGTGGTCGACACGGGGATTCACGCCAAGGGCTGGTCGCGCGACCAGGCCGTGGCCTACTTCGCCGAGAACACCGCGATTCCCCTCAACGAGATCGAAAACGAGGTCGACCGCTATATCGCCTGGCCTGGCCAGGCCCTGGCGTACAAGGTCGGCGAGCTGACCATCCGCAAGATCCGGGCGAAGTGCCAGGCGCGCGACGGGGAATCCTTCGATCTGAAGGCGTTCCACGACCGGCTCCTGAGCTTCGGCTCGGTCCCCTTGCGCGTCCTGGAACGATTGATGGACGAACGGGACGAACCGAAGGAGGACTGAACTTTCGCCCAGACGACGTCGCGCTCCTCCCGCACCTTGAATACGGCGGTTGTTGAGGATCGCACCGGTTGATATTCTATCGAATCGCTCCGACCGACCGGGTATCGCGTCGCCCCTTTGACAAAGCGTTCGCGCGGAACTGGGAAGGACTTTGGCCTGTGACATCCCGAATGAAGACGGCGAGGTTCCTCGGGACCTCCGCGCCGGCGTCGTTGGCCCTGGTTCTGGTTCTGTGCCTGGTCGGTTGCTCACCCCGAAACGCCTATGTTCCGCCTCCGACCCCGCCCGAGGTGACCGTGAGTCATCCCGTCCAGCGCGACGTGGAGACCTTCGCCGAATACACCGGCACGACCAAGCCGATCGCCACGGTGGACCTGCGCGCCCGGGTCAAGGGGTTCCTCAAGGAGATTCGGTTCGAGGAAGCGAGCGAGGTCAAGGCGGGGGACGTCTTGATCGTGATCGACGAGGCGCCGTTCCAGATCAAGGTGGACGCGGCCAGGGCCCGGCTCCTGGAGGCCGAGGCGGCCTTGAGGAAAGCCGAGGTGTCCAAGGCCCGCGAGATCGCCGCGGCGCAGCTCGCCCTGAACCAGGCGATGCTCATGCTCGCCCAGGTCGAGGAACGCCGCAATCGGAACCTGCTGGCGCGGAACGCCGCCTCGCGCGAGGACGTGGACCGGGCCGAGGCCGCCCGCAAGCGGAGCGAGGCCCAGGTCGAGTCGGACACGGCCGCCCTGGAACAGGCCAAGGCCGACTTCGACGTCAACGTCTCGGCCGCCAAGGCCAACCTCGAGGACGCCAGGGCCGCCCTGAAAGACGCCGAGATCAACCTGGGCTATTGCCGGGTCAGCTCGCCGATCGACGGCCGGATCACCCGTCGGTTCGTCGACGCCGGCAACCTCGTGGGAGATTCGGACGCGACCGTGCTGGCCACCGTCGTTCAAGCCAATCCGATTTATGCTTATATGAACGTAAGCGAGGTCGACGTTCTGAGGTTCCGAGAGCGGGTTCGCAAGGGGGAACGGGTCGACTTTCGCCAGGAGACCATACCGATCGATCTGGCGATGCCCACGGAGACCGGGTTTCCCCATCGCGGCCGGGTCGACTACGCCGACCCTGGGGCCAATCCCGGCACGGGCACCGTGCAGGTTCGCGGCGAGTTCAAGAACCCGAACCAGGCGATCTTTCCCGGCGTGTTCGTGCGGCTTCGCGTGCCGGACGACAAGGTCCCCAACGCCCTGCTCGTGCCGGAACGCGCCCTGGGAGCCGACCAGGCCGGGCGGTTCGTGCTGGTGGTCGCCGCCGAGGACAAGGTCGAGCAGCGCCCGGTCGAGGTCGGCCCGGTGACCGAGGACGGCCTCCGGATGATCAAGACTGGATTGACGATCGAAGACCGGGTGGTCGTCAACGGTCTGCAACGCGCTCGTCCCGGGGCGAAGGTTCGCCCCGTGCTGGCCGAGGTCGCCGGCAAGTCTCCGAAACCGGGGACGAAGCCCGAGTCCGAGCCCGAGCCCGAGCCCAAGGCGAAGCCCGAGACCAAGGCCGACGCCGTCGACGACGACGGGGCCGACCGCCCCTCGTCCGGGGTGGATCGGGCCAGCGATCGTTGACAGGTTCACCCACACCTTGCGAGCTTCGCGATGCTCTCGAAGTTCTTCATCGAACGTCCGATCCTGGCCAACGTGATCGCGATCATCACCATGCTGGTGGGGGTGGTCGCGATGGTGATCCTGCCGGTCGAGCAGTACCCGGACGTCACCCCGCCGACGGTGGTCGTCACCACCGTCTACCCAGGGGCCGACGCCACCATCCTCGCGGACACCGTCGCCTCGCCGGTCGAGCAGGAGGTCAACGGGGTCGAGGGGATGCTCTACATGTCGAGCACCTCCGCCAGTGACGGGTCGTACAACCTCACCGTCACCTTCGAGGTCGGCACCGACCTGGACATGGCCCAGGTCCTGGTGCAGAACCGCGTCGCGATCGCCCTGCCGAAGCTGCCGCGGGAGGTCCAGCGCCAGGGGGTGACGACCAAGAAGAAGTCGACCGCGATCATCCTCGTCGTGGCGCTCACCTCTCCCGACGGCCGGTACGACAGCCTCTTTTTGAGCAACTACGCGACCCGGAACGTCAAGGACGAGCTGAGCCGCATCAAGGGGGTCGGCGACGTCACCATCTTCGGCGCCAGCGACTACGGCATGCGGGTCTGGCTCGACCCGGAAAAACTCAAGGCGCGCAACCTCACCACCATCGACGTTCTCAACGCCATCGAGGAACAAAACGTCCAGGTCGCCGCCGGACAGGTCGGCCAGCCCCCAGTTCCGGACGACCTGAACTTCCAGTACACCGTGACCACCCTCGGCCGGCTGACCGACCCCGAGGAGTTCGCCGCGATCATCGTCAAGGCCGAGCCCGCCGATCGCGTCGAGACCGACGGCCCGGCCGAGAGCAACGCCGCCAGGATCATCACCGTCGGCGACGTCGCCCGGGTCGAGCTCGGGGCCAAGGTCTACGACCAGTGGTGCGACGTCGGCGGCAAGCCCGCCGCCGGCCTGGCCGTCTACCAGCTCCCCGGAGCCAACGCCCTGGAAGTCGCCGCGAACATCCGGACCAAGGTCGAACAGCTCAAG
>JBFWRA010000790.1:0-3372 GCA_050249155.1 Isosphaeraceae bacterium
TGTATCGCAACTATTTGCGGATGGTCGTTCGGACCGGCCTGGGTCCCCGGCTCCGCGAACGTGTCGAACTCTCGGACGTGGTTCAGGAAGCCCTGGTGGAAGTCGTCCGCCAGTTTCCCCAGTTCACCGGCCAGAACGAGGCCGCGCTGGTGGGCTGGCTCCGCAGACTGGTCGGGCAGAAGCTCGCCGATCTCGGCCGCTATCACAGCCGGGCCAAACGCAAGGGAGAGACTTCGGACTTGCCGCTGGACGCCCCTTACCCAACCGAAGGGGGCGGGACGGCGGCCGAGGCCGGGCAGGGGGGGGGCAAGCTGCTGGACATGCTGGCCCTCAGCCAGACCAGCCCCAGCGAGGCGGCCAGTCGTCGGGAACTGGTGGTGCTTCTGGCCGACGCCCTGACCGACCTGCCCGAGTCCGACGCCGAGGTTCTCTGGTTGTACTACGCCGAGGATCTGTCGTTCGAGGTCATCGGTGATCGTCTCGGGCTTAGCCGCAAATCCGTCCGAGGGATCTGGGCCCGAGGGCTGAAGAGTTTGAAGCGATCTCTGGAGGGGCCGCCCGGCGGCAACCTGAGGTATCAAGAGCATGGCCCGGCAGACTGAGACCGACGCCGCTTCGGCCGACCGCGACGACCAACTGGGTGAGGCGCTGGAGACCTACCTCGAGATGGCCGAGGCAGGCGACGCGCCCGACCCCGAGACGTTCGCCGCCGGCTATCCCGACCTTCGCGACGATCTCCTCTCGGCGCTGGAAGGGCTGGCCCTGGTCCAGGGGTTGGTGGGCGAGCCCTCCGGACTCGGCCAGGTGGGCAGGCTGGAGACCGGCCATCGGATCGCGGGCTATCGGATCGTCCGGGAACTGGGCCGAGGAGGCATGGGAGTCGTCTACGAGGCCGTCCACGTCGCGCTGGACCGCCCCGTGGCGTTGAAGGTCCTGGGCACCCACGCCACCCCCGACTCCGCCGGCCGCCGCCGGTTCCTCAACGAGGCCAAGACCGCCGCCGGGCTGCACCACACCCACATCGTCCCCGTCTTCGACGTGGGACAGGTCGGGGCCCTCTGCTATTACGCGATGCAACGGATCGAGGGAAGCGGGCTGGACCGGGTGATCCGGTTCCTGAGACGTGAGCGGCCGACCGCCGCGGGATCCACCGGCGGGAGTGGATATGGTCACGCCACCCCCCTGTCGCTTTGGGGACGCGCCGGCGCGGCGATCACCCCGTTCTCCCGATGGAGCAGGGGGGCGGCCGCCGCGACGACGATCCCTCCCCACGATCCTGGCGCGGAGAGCGAGACCGGAGTCTGGCACCCCGCGCCGTTCACCGGCTCCGCCGCCCCAGCCGCGGATCTGCTCGCCCCACCCGTCCGCCAACGCGCCCGACGCGACGACGAGCCCTCGCCGTTCGAGCCCCCGCGCGGCGCGTCGTATTACCGCTGGGTCGCCGAGGTCGGTCGCGAAGCGGCCGAGGCGCTCGGACACGCGCACCGCCGTGGCATCATTCATCGCGACGTCAAACCTTCCAACCTGCTGGTCGACGGCCGAGGACTCGTCTGGGTGGCCGACTTCGGGCTGGCCAGACGGATCAGCGACCCCGGCCTCAGCCAGTCCGACGCCCTGATCGGCACCCCGCGCTACATGAGCCCCGAACAGGCCAGAAGCACTCCTGTCGACGGCCGTTCCGACCTCTTCAGCCTCGGCGCGACCCTCTACGAGCTGCTCACGCTTCGCCCACCGTTCGAAGGCAAAAGCACGGCCGAGCTGACCGATCAGATCACCCACCGCGACCCGCCTTCCCTCCGGTCGGTCGACCCGAGAGTCCCCCGAGACCTCGAGACGATCGTCCTGAAACTGCTGGCGAAACGCCCGGCCGATCGTTACGCCACGGCGGGCGCGCTGGCCGAGGATCTCGTCCGGTTCCTCCACCACGAGCCGGTCCTCGCCCGACGAATCAGCCCGCTGGGACGACTTTGGCGATTCGCCCAGCGGCACCCCGGCGGCACCGCGATCACCTCGACCGCCGCCGCGGCCGTGATCGGCGTCACCACCCTGGCGTACCTCCGCGTGGTCCAGGAACGCGACCAGACGATCCGGGCCCTGGACGTCGCCAAGGACCAGCGCGACGAGGCCGAACGCGCCAGGCGACAAGCCCATGAGGCGATGACCGCCACCAAGGCGGCCCTCCGCAACCAGTACTGGCGGGAAGCCTCGTTGGTCCGGCTCTCGAATCGTCCCGACCGGCTGACCGAGGGGCTCGGGCTGATCAAGGAATCCGCCGCGCTGGAGCCCGAGCCGGCCCTCCGGGCCAAACTCCGCCAGGAAACCGTCGAATTCCTCATGCTCCGCGAGGTGTCGGCCCGCCAGGGATTCCCCACGGGAAGGACGCGCGCCGTCGCCTTCACTCAGGACGGCGACCGGCTCGCCGCCCTGATTGACTCGGGTCCCGGAGGAACCTTCGGGCTCTGGGACGCCGCCACGCGCGAGAAACTCGCGGAGCGCCCGCTCCGCCAGGGGCGGTCCGAAGTCGGTCGTGGTGGTGGAGGGGGCGGTGGGGGAGGTCCAAGGCGGGGATCAGGGTTTGGCTTCGGCTTCGGCTTCGGCTTCGGTTCACCGATGGCCGCCGCGGGGCCCCGCATGGCGGTCGTCGCCCCTGACGGGCAGGGGGTGCGCCTCTTCGACGCGAAAACCGGCGCTCGACTGAACGACCTCGGCATGCCGGGCCGTCGCGTCGTGGGTCTCTACGCCTCGACCGACGGGCGACGCCTTGTCACCCTGGAAATCGCTCTCCTTCCTCGCCCGATCGACCCGGCCGAAGCCTCACCCGATTCTCCGGGGAACGCGGAGGCTCCCGAAAAATCGGGGACGCCCGCCACGGCCGCTCCCTCGCCACGCGGGGGAGAGGGAAGGTCCCCCGGGCCCTGGGGGCCTTCCAATCGGTTCGAAGTCAACCTCTGGGATCCCGCCATCCAGGACCATCCCATCGCCAGCCTGGGGACCTGGATCCCCGACGCCGCCGGGTTCTCCATCCCCCTGGTGGCGATCAGTCCCGACGGCCGATATGTGGCCACCGCCAGGGCGCGGGGAACCACGGTGGACCTCTGGGCGGGAGAGGACGGCGCGCCCTGGACCGGGGAGGATGGCGACATACTTCCTCCCATCGACACACAGGTGGAACTCTCCGCGCTGGCCCTGGGCCCAGATAACCAACTGGCCACCGCGGGCAGTGGCGAGGTTCGCCTCTGGGACCTCGCCACCCGCGCGCCACTCGCGACGATCACGCCCAACCAGAGCGGAGTTCGGCTCTTACGATATATCCCCAACGGCTCGTTGCTTGCCGTCGTGGGCTGGCTCGGACGTGACGTGGAGCTCTGGGAA
>JBFWRA010000791.1:0-3367 GCA_050249155.1 Isosphaeraceae bacterium
TGAGCAGTTGGAAACGCCCCACGCGAGGAACTCGGCCACGTGCAGGGTTTCGTGTTCAAAAGTGCGCTGAAGGGCTTCGAGTCGGTCGTGGCAAAGCCGACCGCCGACCTTCATCGGTTGGTCCTGGGCGTTGAACGAGCCGAAGAGGATCGTGGTGGAGACGGCGATTTCGTAAGCGAACGGCGCGACCGTACCCGACGGCCGGTTGAGATCCAGCCGTTGCCGGCTCGCCTTGCCCGCGGCGTTGGTCATCCTCTTCGAGAGGCGGAAGGAAATCGCGCTGCCGCGGTCCTCCTTGAGAAACTGGCGGAGCAAGCCGTCGTAGAGGTCGGCGTCGTACCGATCAAAGAGCGATTGCAGGTCGTCCACTCCGATCGCTTGGAAGTTTGGCTCCCGAACGTGGGGCGAGGTCGCGAGAACGTCGGCGTGGATGGCCCTGGTCTTTCGCTCGACCTCTTCGAGCGTGTGGTGGATCGCGTGAAGTCGTGCCGGTCGGTCGCCGATGCCCGGAGGGACCGGGAGGGCGTCCTGGCTCGCGTCGGGGATCATCGGCGGGCTCCGCGGCGGTCGTCAGTCCAGGTTCAGGATAGCCCGAGACGAACGCCTCGGCCACCCCCGACCGACCTCCCCGCGTCCATCGGGGCGCTCGACCGGGGACGCCAGTGAATTGACCGGGCCGACGCGCCTGGTATCGTCAATCCGTCGCGTTCCGCGGTTCGTCCTCGTTCGGAGCCCCTTCGCCATGCGATCTCACGCCCTGTTCGTCCGCCTGGCGGCGCTCGCGCTCGCGCTCGCGTTCGCCGCCCCCGCCCTGGCCCTCGCCGACTTTCCCGACGTCGAGAAGCTTCCCCCGCGTCAGGAGATGCCCGACCCCCTCGTCCTTCGGGATGGTTCGAAGGTCGCCGACAAGGACGCCTGGTTCTCTCGTGGCCGACCCGAACTCAAGGCGCTCTTCGAGCATTATATGTATGGAAAAGCACCTGATGCGCCGAGTCGGGTCGAGGCGGAGGTCGTCCGCGAGGACGGGACCTACCTGGGCGGCAAGGCCACGCTCAGGGAGGTGACCCTGACTTATGGTCCAGCCGGAACGCCCCCGGTGCATCTGTTGCTGATCACGCCGAAGGGTAAGGACACGCCCTCCCCGGTGTTTCTGGGGTTGAACTTCCACGGCAACCACGTCGCCAGCGACGACCCCAAGGTCGCCCTGCCGACGGCCTGGATGCCCGACCGCGGGCCTGGGGTCGTCGGGAACAGGGCCACCGAGAAGGGTCGAGGCCAGCAGATCGACGCCTGGCCCGCCGACCTGGTGATCGGACGAGGTTACGCCCTGGCGACGGTGTATTCCGGCGATTTCGCCCCGGATCACCCCGGGCATGCCGACGGCGTCCACCCGAGCTACCCAGGCCACGACTGGGGAACGGTCCGGGCCTGGGCCTGGGGGCTTTCCCGGGTCGCGGATCACCTCGTCACGGTCCCCGAGATTGACCGGACCAAGCTCGCCGTGGTGGGGCACTCGCGACTGGGCAAGGCGGCGATGGTGGCCGGGGCCTTTGACGACCGATTCGGCGTGGTGATTCCGCTTCAGGCCGGCTGCGGCGGGACGGCCCCGAACCGCGGCAAGATCGGCGAGTCGGTCAAACAGATCAACGACCGGTTCCCCCACTGGTTCAACGCGAACTACAAGACGTTCAACGAGCGCCCCGAGCGCCTGCCCTTCGACCAGAACGGGCTGGTCGCCCTCTGCGCGCCGAGGGCCGTGCTATTCAGCAACGCCGTCGAGGATACCTGGGCCAATCCGGAGGGTCAGTTCGCCGTGCTCAAGGCCGCCGAGCCGGTCTATCGGCTGCTCAACGCCGGAGGCCTGGAATCCCCCGACATGCCCGAGACGGGCAAGCTCTCCGCCGGGACCCTGGGCTACGCGATCCGGCCCGGCAAGCACTCGATGACCCGAGAGGACTGGGGGTTCTTCCTCGACTTCGCCGACAAGCACTTCGGCCGCTGAGATCGTCCCGTCGCGCGCCGCGTGGGGTCCGCGAGCGTGGACTCCACGTGATTTTGTCATCTCCGAATCCGTCTCAACGAGGGGAGGCCATCTCGTTGAGGGAGTCCTCGAATCCCTGTTTGGCCAGCTTCGCGAGCCGACCCGCGGGCGTGGCGGGGACGTCGTCGTCGTCGAGGTAGCGCTCGATTTCGTTGGGGCGGAGCCGGATCACCTGCTTCATGCCGTCGCTTCGAACCTGGGCGGGGTCGAAGCCTGGGAGTTCGAAGGTTCCCAGGGCGTTCCCCCGCTGCCGAAACCGAAGAACCAGAGTGCGGTGCCCGGAGCCGCCGAGCCGGACCACCGTCGCGTCTCCGGCGGCGAGTCTGGGAACCTCGACCCGGTCGCTCCCCAGGGTCACGACCAGATCCTCGACGGGCTCGCTTCCGTCGTTCCACACCTCGACGGCCGCGCGGGTGCCCATCCAGAGGTTGAGCCCCACCTCGACCGCGGCCAGCGTGACGACCAGGAGGGCCAGGCCCCAGCCCCATCGATTCACGTTTCGGGTCATCACGGTCTCCCGATCGTCGATTCGAGATCGCGACGTTAGCCGATGGGGGCCAGCCGGCTCACCGCGATTTGCACGTGCTTCATTTTCAGGGGTTTCAACAGCACGACCAGCCGATCGTCGGTCGGAAGCTTCTCGCGAAGGTCCTTTTGCTTGGGCCCCAGGATCACCAGCGCGGAGAGGGGCAGGCCGTCCTCGTGGGCTCTGTCGTGCATGTCGTTGAAGGCGTCGACCGCGTCGGGCCCCAGACCGTCGCAGTCGAAGATGACCGCGTCGGTGGGCTCCTCGCGATAACGCTCGGCGGCCCGCTCGGCATCCCCCATGAGGACGACCTTGTAGCCCATCTTGGTCAGGTTTTTGCGGAAGGCGTCGCGGATTTCCGGCTGGGATTCGACGCAGAGCAAGGTCTTGCGGGCGGCCCGAGCCTCGGCGGGCGCGGCGGAGCCGTCGGTCGAGGCGGTCGCCGCGTCGGCGGTCCCGCCTGGCCCGAAGACGTCCCCCAGGTCGGCGAGGAAATCGGGCTCCTCCTCATGCGAGGTCTCCATGCCCGTGATCCCCCCCTTGATCCGTTTGGCGTACGCCTCCAGGTCCGCGATGACCTGGTCGAGCGTCTGGTACCGCGACTTGAGGTCGATCCGCATCATGCGCTCGACGATCTGCGCGAGCTCGGGGTCCGGCGCCAGCCTGTGCTCGCTCAGGGGGACGATCGCCCCGAAGCTCCGCTTGAGCATCTTGGCGAGCATGTCCTTGCTCTCGACCTCCTTCATCGGAAGCTGGCCGGTGAGCATCTGATAGAAGACGCAGCCCAGGAAGTAAATGTC
>JBFWRA010000792.1:0-3365 GCA_050249155.1 Isosphaeraceae bacterium
CGAAGGCCACGCCAAGAACACCGTGTATCTGGGCGACGCCGGCCAGGTCTCCGACGCTCAATACCACGTCACCGAGTTTCGAGGCTTCGAGAAATTCTGCGAGGGACGCCCTTTCTTCGAGATGGCCGGCCTCACGGCGCGGATCTGCGGCATCTGTCCCGTCTCGCACCTGATGGCCTCGGCCAAGACCGGCGACGCCATACTGGCCGTGGCCATCCCTCCGGCCGCCGAGAAACTTCGACGCCTGATGAACCTGGCGCAGATCGTTCAATCCCACGCGCTCAGCTTCTTTCATCTCAGCTCGCCCGACCTGCTCCTCGGCTTCGATAGCGACCCCGCCAGTCGCAACGTCTTCGGCGTGATTCGCGCCGAACCGGAGCTGGCGCGCCGGGGCATCCGGCTTCGCCAGTTCGGACAGGAGATCATCGAGATTCTCGGTGGCCGCAAAATCCATCCCGCGTGGGCCGTCCCCGGCGGCGTGCGATCGAGTCTCTCACGGGAGGGACGCGATCACGTCAAGGCGCGCATTCCCGAGGCGCTGGAGACCGCCCAGATCGCCCTGGGGAAGTTCAAGGGACTCCTCGACACCTTCCGCGAGGAGGCGGAGGTCTTCGGCAACTTCCCCACGCTGTTCATGGGTCTGGTGGCCGACGACGGCTCCTGGGAGCATTACGGCGGACGCATCCGATTCGTCGACGCGAGCGGAGCGATCGTCGCGGACAAGCTGGAAGCCTCCGCCTATCAAACCTTCACCGCCGAAATGGTGCAGGGCAACTCGTATTTGAAGTCGCCCTATTACCGGCCGATGGGCTTCCCCGACGGCATCTACCGCGTCGGCCCGCTGGCACGCCTCAACGTCTGCACGCGAATGAACGTCGATCTCGCCGACGCCGAGCTGCGCGAGTACCGCGACCGGTTCCCGCCTCCCGTCCACGCCGGGTTCGTCTACCACTACGCGCGATTGATCGAAATCCTGGGCGCGATCGAACACATCGCCCGACTCGTGGACGACCCCGACCTGATGAGCGCCCACGTCCGGGCGGAGGCCGGGGTCAACCAACTCGAGGCGGTCGGCGTCAGCGAGGCCCCCCGCGGCACCTTGTTCCATCACTATCGGGTCGACGAGAATGGTCTGATTCGCAAGGTCAACCTCGTCATCGCCACCGGACAGAACAACCTGGCGATGAACCGCGCCATGCTTCAGATCGCGCGCCATTACGTTAAAGGCCCCGAAATCCCCGAGGGCGTCCTGAATCGACTCGAAGCGGGTATCCGCACGTTCGACCCTTGCCTGAGCTGCTCGACCCACGCCGTGGGGATGATGCCTCTTCACGTCAGGCTCGTCGGTCCCGACGGCGCGGTCCAGCATGAGGTCTGGAGGAACTGATCCGTGAACCTCGATCCGCGCGACGAGAACCTTTCGACGCTCGTGATTGGCGTCGGCAACACGTTGCGAAAGGATGACGGCGTCGGGCCGAGTATCGCCGAGGTCGTCGAATCTTGGAGATTGCCAGGAGTGTCGACCCTGGCCACGTTCAGTCTGACGCCTGAGTTGGCGACGATCGTGGCCGAGTCCCGCCACGTGATCTTCGCCGACGCCCGGCTCGCGTCGGACGATTCCGAACGCTGCGAGGTCGAGACTCTCAACGCCCGCCCCACTTCGAACACGCTGGGGCACGCCCTCGATCCCAGAACGCTGCTGTCACTGGCGGGACGAGTTTACGACCGCTGGCCCGAGGCGCTCCGCGTCACCGTGCCGGCGATGGATCTGTCGCTGGGTGAGGGCTTCTCTCCGACGGCCAGGCGCGAGATGGCTCAGGCCCTCCTCGTGATCGCCGCCGAGTTGGCGAAAGCCAAGCGGAACGAGTCATGCACGAAATTGGAGTGATGAGCGACGCCCTGGCGATCGCCCTGGAGCGAGCGGAACGTCACGGGGCCCGAAAGATCCATCGGATCCACCTTCGCGTCGGATCGCTCTCAGGGGTCGATCCCGAGGCGCTGGCGTTGGCCTTCGAGGTGGTCCAACAGGGGTCGATCGCGCTGGGGGCGACGCTCGACGTCGAGACCATCCCCCTGGCGTGCGCGTGCCCCTCGTGCGGTCTGGAATTCACCCCTCCCGACTTCGACTACCAGTGCCCTGGCTGCGACTTCCACGGCGCCGAGGTGATCCGAGGGCGGGAATTGGAGCTGGCCTCCCTGGAGACGTCCTGAAATGGCCGCCAATCCCGGCGCGACGGAATCGACGTCCGAGACCGAGACCCGGACCCTTCCCGTGGGCGAGGCGATCCTGTCGAGAAATCGGAGGGCCGCGCAACGAAACCGGGAGCGATTCCACCAGGCGGGTCTCTCGTCCGTGAACGTGCTCTCCTCGCCAGGCTCGGGCAAGACCGAGTTGATCCGCCGAACGCTCATCGAGTTCGGACCGCGCCGCGCCGCGGTGATCGTCGGCGACCTGGCGACCGACAACGACGCTCGTCGCCTCCAGGAAACCGGAGCGCCCGCCATTCAGGTCTCCACCGGCACGATCTGCCACCTGGAAGCCGAGATGGTCGCCCGCGCCGCCGACGCCCTCAACCTGGAGGAGCTAGACCTCCTGATCATCGAGAACGTCGGAAACCTCGTCTGTCCCGCCTCGCATGACCTTGGCGAGGACCTGAGAGTCGTCCTCCTCTCGGTCACCGAAGGCGAGGACAAACCACTCAAATATCCCGTCGTGTTTCTGAGCGCGGACGTCGTCCTGCTGAGCAAGATCGACCTGGCCGACGCGGTGGGATTCGACCGCGAGCGGGCGCTTCAAAACCTGCGCAAAGCCGCTCCCAGGGCGACGGTCATCGAGGTCTCCGCGAGGACCGGGCAGGGCATGACGCGCTGGCTCGACCACTTGCGGGATCGGTTGAACCTGAAGGCCGATCCTTCCGCGGGTTCCAGGGAGGTCCCAGGAAACTCCAGGGTCTAGCGAGCATGGGACCGTTTTCGAATCTCATCGCCGTTCGGTTTCAGGTGCGGGGGACCGTCCAGGGAGTCGGGTTTCGACCGTTCGTTCGCCGGCTGGCCAGCGCGTTGGGGGTCGTCGGCTGGGTGCGCAACGATCGGGACGGAGTCACGATCCTCGCCGAGGGTCCGCCCGAGGTCCTGAGCGATTTCCAACGGTCCCTCGTCTCGAACGCCCCCAGGGCCGCGTGCGTGGAGGAGGTCATCTCCGAGTCGACCACGCCGAGTGGGCTCGGCTCGTTCCACATTCGAAGTTCGGAATCCGGGGGCCAGCTTCGCGCCCGGGTCCCGCGGGACCTGGCGAGCTGCGACGCCTGCGTGAGAGAGTCCTTCGACCCCAGTGATCGAAGACACCATTATCCGTTCACCAACTG
>JBFWRA010000793.1:0-3359 GCA_050249155.1 Isosphaeraceae bacterium
GGGCCAGCGCCTAACCGATCGAACCATCCACACGCAGCACCGTGCGATCGTCGGCACGCTGGAATACATGAGCCCCGAACAGGCCGAGAATAGCTCGATCGACGTCGACACGCGGAGCGACGTTTACAGTCTGGGCGTGCTTTTCTACGAGTTGCTGACCGGCACGACCCCTCTGGAGCGTCAGCGGCTCCGCGACGCGGGGCAGTTTGAGGTCGTCCGGCGCATTCGCGAGGAGGAGCCCCCTCGGCTCAGCACGCGACTCTCCACCACCGAACGCCTCGCCATCATCGCCGCCAAGCGGAAATCCGATCCAGGCAGGTTGACCCAGAGCGTCAAGGGCGACCTCGAACTGATCGCCATGAAGGCCCTGGAAAAAAATCGGAACCGACGCTACGCGACCGCGAACGACCTCGCCCGCGAGATCGAGCGTTACCTCAACGGCGATCCGATCGAAGCCCGGCCCCCATCGACCCTCTATCGAATGAGGAAGTTTGGCCGCAAGCATCGAGTCGCCACCGCGTTTCTGTCGCTCGTGATCCTGGCGGGGTTCGTGAGCGCCGGTCTCGCCGTTTACGCGTTCCGCGAACAGGCCAAGGCGCGCGAATCCGCCGAGGTCGCCGAGTCGGTACTGGGCTTCTTTCGGCGAAGGGTGATCGCCGCGGCGCGGCCCAAGGGTCAGGACGGAGGGTTGGGTCCGGAAGTCTCGCTCCGCGACGCGCTCGACGCGGCGGAACCAGAGATCGCCAACGATTTCGAGGGCAAGCCCGCGGCCGAGGCGACCGTCCGCGACACCCTCGGCACGTCGTACCTTTACCTCGGCGCGAGTGAGCCAGCCGCCCGGCAGTACCGGCTGGCCCATGACCTTCGCGCGGTGATCCTCGGCCCGGAACATCGTGAGACGCTCGCCACTCTGAACAATCTGGCCCAGGCGACCCTGGCCGCCGGACACGTGGAGGAAGCCGTCAAGCTTCACGAGCGCGAACTGACCGTCACCCGTCGGCTATTCGGTCCCGACCACGCCGACACCCTGTCCAGCATGAGCAACCTGGCCTCGGCCCTTCGCCGAACGGGCCGAGACGATCTCGCCATTCCGTTGCTGGAACAGGTGGATAGGCGACGAAGAGCCACACTGGGACCCAACCACCCCGACACGCTCGTGAGCGCGAGCAAGCTGGCCGCGGCCTACCTCGCCGTCGATCGAACCGCCGAGGCCCTCCCCCTGCTCCGCCACGACCTTGACCATACTCGGGCCACCCTGGGCCCCGACCACGCCGACTCTCTCACGGCGCTGAACAACCTGGCCGCGGCCCACGTGAAGCTTCGACAGCTTCGGCAGGCGATCCTCTTGCTCGACGAGGCCGTCCACCGCCGCGCGGAAACTCTGGGAGCGACACACCCCCACACCCTCACCGCGATGGCCAACCTGGCCGTCGCCCATCAACTCGATGGCCAACGCGACCGCGCGACGGCCCTGTTCCAGAACGTGTTGACCCATCGAAAGGCGAATCTTCCCCCTGGCCACCCTGACACGACCAAGAGCCTGATCGACCTGGCGAAGGTCCACCTCGAAGCGCGGAACTGGGCCCAGGCCGAGTCGCTCCTGCTGGAAGCTCACGAAAACCTCGCCACGTTCGCGGGCGAGAACCCCACGGCTTCGAAGAGGACGTTAGCCACTCTTCAGGCGCGACTCGTGAAGCTCTACGAAGCCTGGAACCGCCCCGCGCAGGCCGCCGCCTGGCGATCGCGAGCGGCGAGCTCGGCCTCCAGTCCCTGATCCCAGTGAATTCCGTCCGCTCCGCGATCGCGGACCGGACCTCGGTCACGCCGGCTCGATTCGTGGATTCCACGCTTCAGACCGCCTCGACCGGGGACTCGCCGCTCTTGATCTGTTCCCACTCGTCCCAGGTGTAGAGCACCTCGCGCGCCGCGCCGCTCTTGAACTCGCCGACGATCCCGTCCTCGGCCATGAAGTCGATGAGCCGGGCGGCCCTGCCGTACCCGATGCCGAGGGCCCGTTGGAGTAGCGAGCAAGAGCCCCGGCCCTCGCGGATGATCACCTCGATGGCCGACTCGTAGAGCTCGTCGCGCTCCTTGAGGCCGGCCCCTCGGTCCTTGCCGGGGGCCCCGCTCACCTGAAGCTGGACGAGTTCCTTGCTGAATTCGACCGGGTATTGTTCCAAATGGTTGCAAACCCGGGTCAGCTCGGCGTCGTTGACGTAGGTGCCCTGAGCCCGAACGATGTGCGAGGTGCCCGGGATCAAGAACAGCATGTCGCCGTTGCCAAGCAGCTTGTCCGCGCCCATCTCGTCCAGCACGACGCGGGAGTCTCCCCGGCTGGAAACCTGGAAGGCGATCCTGGCGGGGAGGTTCCCCTTGATCAGGCCGGTGATCACGTCCACCGTCGGCTTCTGCGTCGCGACGATCAGGTGCATGCCGACGGCCCGAGCCTTCTGGGCGAGCCGGACGATGTGGGACTCGACCTCCTTGGGAGAGGTCATGATCAGGTCCGACATCTCGTCGACGATGATCACGATGTAGGGCATGTAGGTGGGAATCCGAGCGCGTTCCTGGTCGTCCTCGGGGCGAAGCCTCGCGTAAATCTCGTCGGGGCCAAGCTGGTTGTACGTCTGGATGTTGCGGACTCCCGCCCTGGCGAGGAAGGCGTAGCGCTCGTCCATTTTCTCGCAGGCCCAGGCGAGCAACGACTCGGCCTTCTTCATGTCGGTGACGACCGGGTGCATCAGGTGCGGAATGCGCTTGAACTGCGAGAGTTCCACCATCTTCGGATCGATGAGGATCAACTTGACCTCGTCGGGTCGCTTGGTCATCAGGATCGAGAGGATCATGGCGTTCAAGCAGACCGACTTCCCCGTCCCGGTTCGTCCGGCGATGAGCAGGTGGGGCATGTCCGCCAGGTCGAACGCCAGGGGAGACCCTTTCACGTCCTTGCCAAGGAAGAGCGGAATCCGGAACCGGTCCAGACTCTGATCGACCGAGGAGACGACCTCGCTGAGCCTGACCATCGCCCGGCGCTCGTTGGGGACCTCGATGCCGACGGTCGTCTTGCCAGGGATTGGCGCGACGATCCGGACGCTGGGAACCGCCAGAGCGATCGCGATGTCGTCGGCGAGGCTGACGATCCTGGCGACCCGAAGCCCCGCCTCCAGCTCGATCTCGAACTGGGTGATGACGGGCCCCGTGTCGATCTGCACGACCCGAACCTGATACCCGAAGTCGAGAAGGGTGCGCTCCAGCAGCATCGCCCGGGAATGGATCTTCGCCTCGTGCTCCTGGATGGGAAACGGGGGCGAGGGCTCGAGCATGGCGACGTCGGGCAACTGAAAGTGCCCGGGGCTCGG
>JBFWRA010000794.1:0-3359 GCA_050249155.1 Isosphaeraceae bacterium
GCCACAAGCCCGCCAGGGAGCTCACTCCCGAGCGGGTCATGGCGTTGGACGTAACCGGCCGCAGCCAGTGAACGTTCGGCCATGTTGGATCAAACTCGTGTCGCGATTTCGCGATCAAACCTCATGTTGCGTGACAGAGTACCGAACCACGTGGCACCCTGATCCATCGAGAAGCCGGAGAGTGATTCCCGGCCGATTTTTGAGTCATGCGCAAGTGGTCGTGGGACCGATCGTCGCGGAGCCGACAGTACTCCTCCCAGTCGACTTCGACCCGCGTTTGACCCTTAGCTTCGAGTCGATTGGAGATCGTCGTGGCCATCTCGACTCCTCCTTCGCGAACGGACCGCTCCGCCTTTGACGAGCGCGACGCGACTCAGGCCCAGACGCTGCGGTCGAGCGTTCGGTAGCCGACGGCCTCGGCGATGTGGTGGGGTTCGATGGCGTCGGTCCCCTCCAGGTCGGCCATCGTCCTGGCCACGCGCAGGACCTTGTCGTGGGCCCTGGCGGAGAGCCCAAGCTCCTCCATCGCGCCCTTGAGGATGCTCAGGGCGTCAGTCTTCAGCGGGCAAAACTTGCGGACCTGTCGCGGGGTCATCCGGCCGTTGACCACCGGGCCCCGAGTCCCGAAACGCTCGGCCTGACGCGCCCTGGCCCGCAGGACTTCGTCCAGCAGGACCGCGGAGGTCGGCCCCGGGGGCGCTTCGGAAAGCTGCGTGAACGGCACCGCGGGGACCTCCACGTGGAGGTCGATCCTGTCCAGAAGCGGGCCGGAAATCTTGCTCAGGTAGCGCTCGACCTGCGGAGGGGAACAGTTGCAAGCCCGCCTCGGGTCGGATCGATATCCGCAAGGGCAGGGATTCATGGCCGCGAGCAACACGAAATCGGCCGGGAACGTCGTGCTACGCAGGGCCCGGCTGATCGTCACGCGCCCCTCCTCAAGGGGCTGGCGAAGCACTTCGAGGGTCTTCCGATTGAACTCGGGCAATTCATCCAGAAACAAGACACCTTTATGAGCCAACGAGATCTCGCCAGGTTGCGGCGTGCTTCCCCCTCCGACCAGCCCGGCGTCACTGACCGAGTGGTGAGGCGCTCGGAACGGGCGCACGGCCATCAACGGCTGACCCGCCCTCAACAACCCCATCGCGCTGTAGATCCGGGTCGTCTCCAGGCTCTCGGCGGGGGTGAGCGCGGGCATGATCGTGGGCAATCGACGCGCCAGCAAAGTTTTACCCGTGCCAGGAGGCCCGATCATCAAAACGTTGTGGCCCCCCGAGGCCGCGATCACCAGGGCGCGCTTCGCGTAGTCCTGCCCCTTCACGTCGACGAAGTCTTCCTCGTAATGCGAAAGTTTATGAAAGACCCCGTCCAGGTCCACGTTCGTCGGCTCGACGTCGAGCTGGCCGGTCAGGAAGCCCACCGCCTCGGAGAGACTTCCGATCGGATAGACCGAGAGCCCCTCGACGACCGCCGCCTCCTCGGCGTTGGCCGCGGGGACGAGCAGGCCGTCACGCCCCTCGGCGACGGCGGCCAGGGCCATCGCCAGCGCACCTTTGACCGGGCGGGTGTCCCCGGTCAGGGCGAGTTCCCCCACGACGGCGAAGTTCCCTCGCCGCTCGATCGCCACCTGACCACTACCGATCAAAAGCCCCAGGGCGATCGGCAGGTCAAACCCCCCGGCGTCTTTTTTCAGGTCGGCCGGCGCGAGGTTGATGACCACGCGGTCAAACGACCGTTGATAGCCCGAGTTCACCAGGGCCCGCTCGACCCGGTGCGTGCTCTCGCGAACCGCGGCCTCCGCCAGACCGACGAGCACCGTCTTGGGCATCGTGGCCGCGGAGACGTCCACCTCGACCTCGACCGGCTCCGCGTCAATGCCGACCAGGGTATACGAACTCAGCTTCGCGAGCATGTCCGACCCGTCGACGAGGAGCCACCTACAATCCTCCACGCACTCGACAAGAGTTTACCCGATGCGAACCGAGCGCGGAAGAAACCGACGATGGAATCACCACCAGCCGCGCGGGGTGGTCGACCCCCGATCCGTAAAAATCAGGCGAGGCCCCATGGCCTCGCCCGCGCCGACCGTCGTGTCCGACGGGCTCAGCTCTTCTTGGCTTCCCAGTCGCGCGACTGCGTTTGCCCTTCTCGTTCGAACTCGACCTTGCCCGTGATCGTGTCGCCACTCAGCTTGCCATTGTAAGTCTGGGTGAACTTGTTGCCGTTGAACTCTCGCGTCACCTTGAACGACACGTCGTCGCCTTCCACCTTGCCATCCTCGATGGGTGTCTCGGTGTTGTTCCGGCCGGAGACCGTGCCGGTCAACTTGCCGCCCTCCAGCTTCAGCTTGAGCGTGGTTTCGAACGTCTGGCCATTGCGTTCGACGCTCCATTTCCAGGTGCCGGTCGGGTCGGCCGCGTAGGCCGGGACCGCCGCGAAGGCGAACGCCACGAGGAGCAAGCCACCGAGTCGTCTCATCGGAACCTCCTGGGAGAGTGGGGACACACGGCCCTCGCGGACGGGCGGAAGGCCAGTGAGCATTGGATCGGGCGCGCCCGCGAGAGTCAAGGATTGGAAAAGGGGACGGAGGAAATCTCCGACGCCGAGGAAGTACATTGGCAAATTACCATCGATCAAGGAACGGTTCGGTGCTTCGAGTGGATATTCACTCCGTCCCCGTTATTGTGTCCCAACGGTCGTTCGTGCAATCGCCCCCACATCTCGCGCAGAGCCCTGCGCGAGGTGACTCCACGACCGAGCCCGCGATTCCCGAGCGTCGAGTCGGGTCCACCGATTTCGCGTCCTTTGATCGGCGTGGGCCAAGCGTTTACGCCAAGCGTCGCGTAACCCTGGTCCAGAACTTGGCCTGGTGGCATCACCGTTGCGAGAGGGACCGGGCGTCCGGTGGCGGTACGAGAGGATACCGACCGTGCCGGGAAGTCAACGCACCACGAGAAGTGAAGAGGAGGCCATCCATGGTGACTCGAGGATTCTTGGGACTGCTCGCTCTGGGTTTGGGGTTCAGTCTGGGCACGAGCCCGGTCCACGCCCAGCAAGGGATCGCCCCGTCCGGTCAGCCCCGCGGGACTCAAGCTCCGGTGAACTTCGCCGACGGCGATCTCCCCGGGCCGATCGACAGCCTGCAAGACTTGCAGGACACGGGGAAACTCATTTTCAAGATGGCCGATGAGAACCTTGACGGGCTGATTTCGCAACAGGAGGCCGTCGACCTTGGCAACCTGATCGTCGGCGGGATCTTCTTCCGGGCCGACGCCAACGGTGATGGCAAGGTCACCAAGGACGAGGCGAATCAAGCTCGCGAAACGATCTACCACAATCGCCCCTGGCTGCGGGTCGTCGTG
>JBFWRA010000795.1:0-3357 GCA_050249155.1 Isosphaeraceae bacterium
CCGACCGATCTCGCACATCTGCTCACGTAATTTCCACTCACTCATCGTCGAGCCGTTCGCGATCGAGGCAGCCATCGGCGTTGGTCTCCGGTCCCGCGGATCCGATTTCTTCTGTGAACGTCAAACGTTGATCTGGTCGAGAATGCATGCGCAGTAGGCGTCGATCGGCGTTTTCCGCTTGCCAAACGGGTTGGCCGCCTCTCGCCCCTCGCTCAGGCCGATCAGGTCGCCCGGACTGGCCCCCAACTCGTCGAACGCGACGACTTCCTCCCCGCGCTCCGCCGAGCCCTCCCTGAGCGCTCGCCCCGGCATGGGCAGCGTGACGAGGTATCGCCCCGGCTTGAGGTTCGCATGCGCCCGGGAGAGCGTGACTCGTCCGATCACCTCGGCGATCCTCATGAGCGGAGTCCCTCGCGGCCATGAATCCAGGGGGGCGCGATCGGTGCCCCTCCCCTGCGAAACGCCGCCCCGATCTGGCGGATCAGGGCGATCGGTTTCCCCGCCGGTTCGACCGCGAGAAGATTCGCGCCGATCGACCGAACGGCACGCGCCGCGGTCTCCGCGTCGATCGCCTGGGCCGCGCGAACTCCGGGAACCTGGCAGGCTTGATAAACCAGCATCGCCGCCTCCTCGGTCAACACCAGGGCCCCGCGATCCGGCGATTCCGCCACCCAATCCGCGGAATCCGGACTCGATCCGACCAATTCGCTCCAGGGCTCGGCCTCCGAGAGCCAGTGATTCCTCAGGGCCTCCATCCGACCCCCTCGCGCGTCGACCAGAAACCCCCAATCCCCGACCTTCCCTCGTTGACCAACCTCGTTCGCGGATACGTATTGAATCTGGATCCCTTGACGCTTGAGGAAGTCACGAGCCAGCGGCGTCACCACGGTCCCAGGCGCGACCCGCACGAACTTCACGGCGTCGCCGAGGCTCTCGACGACCCGGACGGAGAGAAGGCGTTCGGTGAAGGTCTCGACGTCTGGCCCGCGGAATCGCCATGATCGGAGCATCGGAGCGAGCACTTCCCGCACCGCCGCGTCCACCTCGCTCAAGCCCGGAGTCGACTCGGAAGCCGTCATCAGTCGGGAAGTCCCATCACACTCCAGCGACCGGGGGTCTCCCGGCCGATCAATTCCTGAAGCGCCTGCCCATCGTTGGTCACCACGACCGTGTCACCTCGCCGCGCGCCCAGGCGGTCGAACGCGAGCACGGGCTCGCCGTCGGGACCCCCGTCGCCCGTGACCAGCTGGACGATCAAGAGCCGCTCCCCCTCGAAAGACCGGTGCTTCACGGTCGAGGTCGCCGTACCCAGGACACGACCGATTTGCACCTCGAGCCTCCCCCTGAATCAACAAACCCACATGTTAAACGAAGCGCATTCCTCCCACGACCGAGGTCCTGCGCTGACGACAGAACGTCAATGGGGTCGTCACTCCCTCACCCGTCGGCCCGGCGATCGAGAATGAGAGCACCCCTTCCCCACCAAGCCCCAGGCCGGCGACGCTGGGTCCGTTGATGACGTAAACCGTGCAATCCATGATCTTGCCCATTCGCGACATCACCGACGTGTCGCGCGAGTGCAGGATCGCCGTGTGGCCGAATCCGTGCTCCGACTCCTTCGCCAACGCGATCGCCCGGTCGACGTTCGGCACTCGGACGAAAGGCACGAATGGCATCATCTGTTCATGATCGACGAACAGGTGATCCGCGTCGGTCTCGCCGTATAGGAGCTGAGCGTCTTTCGGGACCGAGACCCCCGCGTGCCCGCCCAGGACGGACGGGTCCTGGCCGACCAGGTCCTTGTTCACGTGAAGCTTGCCATCGTCGCCACGGACGAAGGCCGCTTTCGTCAGCGCGGCGATCTGTGAGGCGTTGAGGCGGAACCCACCGTGCCTGGCCATCTGGTCCATCAATTTGTCGAAGATCTCGGAGACTGCGAACACCTGCTTCTCACCGATGCAAAGGAGATTGTTATCGAACGCTCCTCCCTCGACGATCGAGCGGGCGGCCGTGCCGAGGCAAGCGGTCGCATCGACGACGACGGGTGGGTTTCCAGGCCCCGCCACGATCGCGCGTCGCTTGCTCCCCAGCGCCGCCCTGGCGACGGCGGGCCCCCCGGTCACGAC
Organism: Isosphaeraceae bacterium; assembly: GCA_050249155.1. Lineage (GTDB taxonomy): Bacteria > Planctomycetota > Planctomycetia > Isosphaerales > Isosphaeraceae > JBFWRA01. The sequence continues at coordinate 2,127 of JBFWRA010000795.1, forward strand.
CAGGAGCTTCACGCCGTTGTGAGCGAAGAGGGCCGAGGCCGACTCCAGGGTCGGAGGGTCGATGATCGTCAAAAGATCGTTGATTCCGATCGCGTCGCGAATGGCCCTGTTGAACCGACGGACCCCTTCCGCGGCGATCTTCGCGCCCGAGGGATGCGCGTTGAAGACGACCGTGTTGCCCGCCGCGAGCGCGTTGATGGCGTTGCCCGCGAGCGTCGGCAGACTATGAGTCACTGGAGTGATCGCGCCGATCACGCCAAACGGCGTGTAATCGGTGAGGGTGAGGCCGTCGTCCCCCGACCAGTTCTCCGTCCGAAGGTACTCGACCCCGGGAACCCGCGGGATGGCGTCGCGAAGCTTGGCGATCTTGTGGTCGAGCCGACCGATCCCGGTCTCCTCCAGCTCGAGCCTGCCGAGTTCCTCGGCCTGGCTGGAACAGATCGCGCGAATGGAATCGACGGCTTTCTTCCGGTCGCCCATCGGCCGATCGCGAAACGCCTGGAAGGCGGATTCCGCCGCCGCGACCGCGTCGTCGGCCGTCGCGTAAACCCCAAGCGCCGAGGCCGACGATCGAGGCGCGCCAATGGCCCCCCCCATCTGGGAGAGCACCAGCTGGACCACGATTCGGATCAAGTCTTCCGTCATTTGCATGTGAGAGTCCAAAACGCTCGCGGTTGCTTGAATCCGGCTAATCGTTCGTCAGTCTCGTCCTGAGAAGATCGTCCGCCCACCGACGTCCACGGAGTCGATCAATCCGATCACCACGGCGTCGATGGGGAGTTTCTCGGTCTCCGGCGTCAGTCGGGCGCTCGACCCCTGGCAAATCAGCACCATCTCGCCGACTCCGGCCCCCAGCGTGTCGACCACCACGAACGTCCGACCCGTGGGGATGAGCTGACTGTGGTCGCCGTCCACCCGGTACGGCTCGACGGTCAGCAGCTTGTGGCCGGTCATCGACGCGACCTTCTGTGTCGCGACGACGCTGCCAGTCACCTTCGCGACGAACATCGGAGGGGCCCTTCACACACAGGGTCTATCAATCGATCAATCAATGGCGCTTCGACCCGAGGCGAGCAGGTCTCGCGACTGCCGCGCCACGACCAGTTCCTCGTTCGTCGGCAACGTCCAGACTTCGACTCGCGAACCGTCCGTCGAAACCTTGCGCTCGGGATCTCCACTCGCGTTGCGCTCGGGATCGAGGGCGATCCCGAACCAGTCGAGGCCGCGGCAG
>JBFWRA010000796.1:0-3347 GCA_050249155.1 Isosphaeraceae bacterium
AAATACGGATACGGAGTCGCGCAAGAAACCCCGGGTCGACACTTGAGAGCGTGGGGCGGGGGACTCGCCCGCGCGCCCCCCGCCACCCCGGCACATGTCTCTCCTGGAAACTGACCAGGTGATTTCCAGCCGACGCCCGACCGCCGCCTCAAAGCGTTCACTCCCCTCGTCGATCAAGAAAATCGTCGTTTAAGAATTCAGAGCGCCAGTCGGGGCCGTCCTGGCCGGCGGGCCAGGCCGGTTCGGGTCGGCTGACGCATCTGGAGGGGGATATCCGATCATGTCCAGCGTTCCGCGTCCGATCAGCGCGTTGGCCCGGATGATCGCGACTTCGCTGGTCGTCGGCCTGGCGGTCGGCTGCGAGAGTCGATCCACGGTCGACCAGGAGCCCCCCGGCGCGACGGCCAGCCCCATGAGCGCGGAGGATCAGGCCGTCTTCCAAAAACTCAAGTCCCAGGTCGACGCGATCGTCAGCGCGAAGGTCGAACGCTACGGCGAACTGCGCTACGAGTACACCGAGGGATTGCTCGACACGCTCGACCAGATCGAGCGGACGCTGGCCGGCGAGATCAAGGGGGAACCACCGCGATTCCTGACCAAACTCGACCCCGAGGACGAGCGCGAACACCTCCGCGAGACGGTCCGGCGCTGGGAGGCCAGGACCGGCAAGAACCTCCGTGCCGAGATCGACGTGCTCAAGGCGGACGTGGCCAGCCGCAAGGAGGGCGAACGGCATCATCCCGAATTTCAGCGCAAGTTTTCGAAGAGCTTCGATGACTTCATCCTGGTCGAGGTGACCGAGATTCACGAACGCCGGAACCGGGCGATCCACGCCGCCGCGGAGGAATTGCTGGCCCCCCTGCGTGAGAAACACCCCGAGCCGGTCCGGCGGATCGAGGCCCTCCTGAACACGCCTCCCTATCATCTGCCCAAATCCGAGGACGCCACGCCGACGGGGAAGACCCCCTGAGGTCGACGGCCCCCTGGTCGAAGCGGGCGACCTCCCCAACCTCGGGCTCCCACCACCTCGGCCCTCGTCATGGGCGGGCCCGCGCGTTAAAATGAATGTCTCAAACCGCGTCGAACCCGAACGACGTCGAGACTTCCCGCCCGCGGTCAAGTCGAAGGGAGCCTAGCCCGATGAGAGTCGCCCTGCCACGAGTCGGAGGAGGGGTCGCCCTGGCCTTGGCCCTGGCGCTTTCGGCGACGGTCCGAACGTCCAGGGCCGAAACTCCCGTCGACTTCTCCAGGGACGTCCGGCCCATCCTCTCGCGAAGCTGCTTCGCTTGCCACGGGACCGACGAGGCCACCCGCGAGGCCGGGCTAAGGCTCGACCTCCGCGACGATGCCATCGCCGAATTGAAAAGCGGCGCGAGGGCGATCGTGCCCGGAAACCCCGAGGAAAGCGACCTGATCTTCCGGATCACCGAATCCGACGAGACAATCCGGATGCCACCCCCCAAGCACGGCGAGCCCCTCTCCGCGCAAGAGATCGGCGTGCTGACCCGCTGGATCGCCGAGGGAGCGAACTACGCCAGGCACTGGGCGTTCGACCCGCCGGTCGATCGCCCCTTGCCGAAGGTGACTCGGAAGAACTGGCCCCGCAACGGCGTCGACTACTGGGTGCTCGCCAGGCTCGAAAGCGCCGGGTTGAAACCCGCTCCGGAGGCCGATCGCCACACGCTGCTCCGCAGGGCCAGCCTCGACCTGCGCGGCCTGCCCCCCACGCCCGAGGAGATCGACGCCTTCACCGCCGACACGGACCCCGACGCCTATGAGAAAGCCGTCGATCGGTTCCTGGCCGATAGCGCCTACGGCGAGCGCTGGGCGAGACTCTGGCTGGACCTCGCGCGATACGCCGACTCGGCCGGCTACGGTTCCGACCCGCTGCGGACCATCTGGCGGTACCGCGACTGGGTGATCGACGCGTTCAACAAGAACTTGCCTTATGACCAGTTCACCGTCGAGCAAATCGCCGGCGACCTGCTGCCGAACCCGACGCTCGAACAGCGGATGGCCACCGCCTTTCACCGCAACACGATGACCAACACCGAGGGTGGCACCGACGACGAGGAGTTCCGCGTCGCCGCGATCAAGGACCGGGTCGACTCGACCTGGCAGGTCTGGATGGGCCTGACGATGGGCTGCGCCAAGTGCCACACGCATAAATATGATCCGATCACTCAGGAAGAATACTATCGATTCTTCGCGGTGTTCAACCAGACCGCCGACTCGGACAAGCCGGATGAATCTCCAGTGATCACCGCGCCAAGCCCCGAGCTATCAGCCGAACTGCGTAGGATCGACGCGGAGCTTTCGAAGCTCAAGGCGAAGCTGAACGAGGTCTCTCCCGGGCTGGCCGAGACCCAGAAGCGCTGGGAATCGGCCCGAGGCGGGGCGCTGACCTGGTGGCCGCTGGGGACCGTCGAACGCCGACAAGGCGCGAAATCCGTGAAGGGCCCCCTGATCGTGCCCGGAGTCCGGCTGGGGACCTCGCCATTCGCGCTGACGCTGCGGCTGTCCCCATCCGCGACCAACGGGAACGTCTGGGACCTGTCCGCCAGCCCCGACCCCCGCGCCGCGCTTCGGGCGGGGCTGCCCGCGGCGGTCGCCGACGCGCTCGACGTGCCCGCGCGACGAAGAAACGACGCCCAGAAGGAAACGATCGCCGCGCACGTCCGATCGCTGGACCCCGCGCTCAAGCCGCTGCTCGACGAGATCGCCGCGCTGGAGAAGAGCCGCCCGACCCCGCCGACCCTCCCGATCATGGAGGAACTCCCCCCCGACAAACGCCGCGAAACCTTTCTACTGGTCAAGGGAAATTATCTGAACCCAGGCGCGAAGGTGACCCCTGGCGTGCCGGGCTCGTTGCACGAACTCTCCGCGCCGCCGGGCCAGCCGGTGGACCGGATGGCCGTCGCGCGTTGGCTGGTGGACCCGGCCAACCCGTTGACCGCCCGGGTGGCGGTCAACCGGTACTGGGCCCAACTTTTCGGATCCGGGATCGTCGAGACCGAGGAGGACTTCGGCACGCAGGGCGACCCACCCAGCCACCCCGAACTCCTGGACTGGCTGGCCAGGCGGTACGTGGCCCTGGGGTGGAACACCAAGGCCCTGCTGCGAACCCTGGTGACCTCGGCCACGTATCGGCAATCGTCCCACGTCACTCCGGAGGCGCTGGAAAAAGACCCTCGCAACCGCCTCCTCACACGAGGACCCCGGTTTCGGCTGGAAGCGGAGATGGTGCGCGACCAGGCGCTGGCGATCAGCGGACTGTTGAGCCGGAAGGTCGGAGGGCCGAGCGTCTTTCCGCCGCAGCCGGAAGGGCTCTGGCAAGCGGCGGTCAA